>CAYUIY010000037.1:0-20597 GCA_964444915.1 uncultured Dysgonomonadaceae bacterium | reverse complement strand
TGATGAATCAGGTAATGACGTTAGGCGGAGTCGGTAACTTCAGCGTGACAAACCTACGTAAAGTATTGGCCGGAAAAAGAGCATCGGCTTCACCGTCTATCGGCCTCATTACGCAAGGCATGAACGGGTCTTCGTCTATACAGGATTTCGAGACCATGCTGCAACTAGTTTACTTGTATTTTACCGCTCCCCGCAGCGATGAAGAAGCTTTTGTTTCGTATATCAAACGTGTGGAGACACAGCTGAAAAACCAAGAAGTAGACCCGATGGTAGCTTTCAGCGATTCGGTAACCTACGCTCTCTATGGCGATAATCCGATGACCAAAAGATTAAAAGTGGAAGACTTGCCAAACATCGATTACGAGAAGATCATGGAAATGTACAAACAAAGTTTCGGCAATCCGGGAAGTTTCACATTTTCCTTCGTAGGAAATATCGATGAAGAGAAAGTGAAACCGATTATCGAACAATACCTTGCTTCGTTGCCGGGAACGCCCGAGAAAACCGAATTCAAACAGATTCCCATGGACTACCGCAAAGGGATCATCCACAACTTGTTCGAACGCCAAATGCAAATTCCGAAAGCTTCGGTATTCAACGGCATAACGGGATCCATCGATTTCGAGCAAAGAAACCAAATGTTGATGAGCATATTTGGACAAATTCTCGATATTGTCTATACCGAAAAAATTCGCGAAGAAGAAGGTGGTACATACGGTGTATATGCCGGAGGCGGAATTTCAAGATATCCTAAAAACCAATCGCTCATGCAAATCATGTACGATACGGACCCGGCAAAAATGGAAAAGATGAATGCGATTGTCCTCGACGAACTGCAATCGATTGCAGACAACGGCCCGCGGGAAACAGATTTCTCGAAAGTAAAAGAATTTATGAGAAAAAAATACTACGAAAATATAAAAGAAAATGGTTATTGGCTGAATATTCTGAACAACTATTATTTCTATGGCGATGATAATTACAGCGATTATCTAAAAATCTTGGAAAGCTTCACACCAAACGATGTGAAAACTTTTGTAAAAGAATTTCTCTCCCAAAACAATCGGGCTACAGTTATCATGATGCCGAAAGAATAAAAAGCGGTTTCATTCTTTTATATAAATACGTTTAACGCGAGGAGATACGGAAGTGAGAACCTCATAAGGTATTGTGCCAATGCTTTCTGCCAGGTCAATAACCGACGGAGTTTCACCAAACACAACAACCGTATCTCCTTCGTTTGCTTCAATCTCTGTGACATCAACCATACAAAGATCCATACACACATTGCCCACAATGGGCGCAAACTTGCCATTAATAAGTACTTTACCGTTTCTGTTTCCAAACTTCCGATCAAGGCCGTCGGCGTAGCCGATGCGTATGGTTGCAATGCGGGCATCGCAATTAAGTTCTTCTTTTCTGCCGTATCCCACGGTTTCGTGCCCCGGAATATTTTTAATCTGCAAAATAGTGGTTTTCAACGTACATACGTTTCTTAATCCCTTCAATCCACTTGCACTCACCCCATAAAGTCCAATTCCTAGTCTTACCATATCCCATTGAGCATCGGGGAAACGCTCTATCCCTGCCGAATTCAAAATATGTTTATAAATAGGATAACCCAACCCTTTTTCAATTTCTTTGGCGGCAAGCTTCAACGTCTCGATTTGTTTATGTGTAAATTCGTCAAAAATCCAACTTTCACTGGCAGCTAAGTGCGAAAATACCGACTTCACACGCAACCCCTTTTGCGACTGAAGTACTTCGAGCAGTTGCGGAATCTCTTCTGGCAAGAAGCCCAAACGATGCATTCCTGTATCCATCTTAATGTGAATGGGATAATGGGTAATTCCTCGACTTTCAGCCTCTTTGATAAAAGCTTCTAGTATCCTGAAATTGTAAACTTCCGGCTCCAAATCATTCGAGAATAATTCTTCAAAACCATTCACTTCGGGGTTTAAAATAATAATTGGCAAGGAAATTCCTGCGGAACGAAGCGCCAATCCCTCTTCGGCAACAGCAACTGCCAAATAATCGCACCGGTGATATTGAAGTGTTTTTGCTATCTCAACAGCACCCGCTCCATAGCCGTTTGCTTTAACCATGCATATCATTTTGACGCCGGGAGAAAGTTTCGATTTATAAAAATTGAAATTGTGCACCACTGCATCCAGATCGACTTCCAATACCGTTTCATGGATTCGTTCCTCAATCAAAGCCGTTATTTTCTCGAAATGATATTCACGTGCACCCTTTACTAAAATGAGTTCGTTTTCGAAGTTTTTCCAAATTCCCGATTTGATAAATGCTTCGGTGGAAGGGAAAAATTGTTTTTCTATTTTGAAAACCCCTGCATTGTCCGAAATATCGTGCCCAATGCCAATCAATTTATCGACACCGCTTTGCTCAACCATTTCGGCAACCCTTTTGTACAAAGACTTTGGCATGATTCCCGTTTGAAGAATATCTGACAAAATCACGGTTTTTTTCATGGGACGATTCATCTTACGTTGATTCTGAAAATCGAGCGCAATTTTAATCGAATTGATATCCGAATTGTAGGTGTCATTAATAATGATGCAGTTGTTTTTCCCCTGACGCACGTCCAAACGCATAGCCACCGGTTCCAACGTCATCATCCTTTTGGATATTTCACGAGGATGAATACCCAAAAAAAGCAATACAGCAAGACAGTGTATGGCGTTTTCGATAGAAGCCTCATCTGTAAAAGGAATATCCACCGAATGTTCGAAACGAAGAAAAGAATAATGAATAGTGGTCTTTTTATCTTGTATGTCGATTTTTGAAATATACAATTGCGCATCACTCCGTTTCCTTGACCATGAAAAAGCTTTCTGCGAAAGCAACATCATGTCGGCACACCGATTGATTAAATCGTTGTCTTCGTCATAGATGACCACATTGCTATTAGCAAACAATGCCATTTTCTCCATGCATTTTTGTTGCAGAGAAGTAAAATTTTCCTGATGAGCTTCCCCTATTTTTGTCAAAATGCCGATTGTAGGACGAATGACCGGTTCCAAATACCCCATTTCGTCCGGCATCGAAATACCTGCTTCAAAAATGCCGAGTTCGGTAGTATCATCAAGTTCCCATACCGATAAGGGAACACCAATTTGTGAATTGTAACTCCGTGGCGAACGAACAATATTGAAATTTTCCTGCAAAAGCCGGTACAACCATTCTTTTACGATTGTTTTCCCATTGCTACCTGTAATCCCAATGATAGGAATATCGAAGCGGCTTCGGTGATAAGCAGCTAATTTTTGCAAGGCACGCAATGTGTTTTTAACTTGCAGAAAATTGCTCCCGGTAAAATTCTCCCATTCAGGCAAACGCTTGCTTACCACAAAATTGCGCACACCGGCCGAATACAAATCGGGAATAAAATCATGCCCATCGTTGTTTTTTGTTTCTAACGCAAAAAACAACGTATGAGAAGGCAACCCACTTAGCCTACGGCTGTCGGTCAACAAGGTAGAGATTTCCGATTCAATTAACTCAACATTTTTTACACCCAGAATGGATGCGATTTTCGATATTTTATAAGTCATAGTGCTAATTATACAAGATTGAGTAAAGCTAAGAGTAATTCTGTTTCTTTTTTACAAGATATAAACGGATATTTTTCTTTAAATCGTTCGAGTTTTGCCAATGTTTGCATAAGAAAATTCCGATATTCATCGGTCTCGAAATTCAAAGGTTTATGATTAAGCGACCGATAAATAGGTTGCCAATCGGATATAATCTTTTCGGTAACGGGTGTAAAAAACGTTTCCCGAAAACGTTCCCACAAATAATTAATAGCTGTTTCGGAAGGATGAAACATATCTTCGGCATAAAACCGATAATCGCGAAGCTCATCCATTACAATTTCATAAGCCGGAAAATAATAGAGATTATCTCCAAACTCATCGATCAATTGATCGATTGCCAAATGTAAAATAGATTTACTCACCTGATTTTCATGCGCCCCATCTCTCCAATGACGAATGGGGCTAACCGTAAATACAATTCTCATTGAAGGATTGGTTTCACACAAATCGGCAATAAGTTCCGACCATTCGGCAACAATATCGTCAACCGTTAAACGATACCGGTCGAACATTTCCGACGGAAACTTGTGGCAGTTGCCCACCATCTCACCGGTTTGGCGCAACCGGTAAACATACGCTGTGCCAAAGGTGATCAAAAAAACATCGATCTGCCTTATGCGGGATGCCGAAACAGAAAATCGACTACGAATACTTTCTAGACAATAATTTTTATCCGAGTGGGAAAACGACCCGTGATGCAGAAAACTGTGATACAATCCGTCACGGGAAACAAGATCGGTTTCAGAAAAAGTGCGGTTTTGCAATAATCGTTGCATTGCCAAGGAAATAGAGGAAGGATTGTATAAAATGCCAAACGGATTTATATCTACATCGAATTTGTTTTCGCTTAACATCCTGCCTATATTTTCAGAAAAACACGATCCGAAAAGCATCATTTTTGTGGAATGATGAATATTAATATCTGATTTAGGTATGGGTACGTAAGTCCGGAATTCCATCGCATTTATTTTAGTACAAAAATAGCATAAATCGAACGAGAATGTAGCACAAAAAACGATAATTTGCAACAAACAACGATTCAAGAATAACAAAAAAGCAGGAATAGTTTTACAACATACAACTACAAAGTATATAAAAAAGAAATGGTTGTCTCACGACAACCAATCTTCATTGTTAACCTTAAATCTAATACCATGAAAAACACGATGCAAATATAGTCATTTTTATGTTATAGAACATCATTTTCCACTATAAAATCCCTTTATTTAACCTAGTTTAATACCAATGTAAATTTTCAACGCTTTTTATCGATCAATTTTAACAATTAAACCACATATAGTACCAACCCTTTTAAATATTCACCTTCGGGATGATATATATTAATGGGATGATCAACGGGCTGTTCGAGTTGATACAAAATACGTACATGTCTTCTTGATAAGGCTGCTGCACTAAAAACAGCCAGTCGAAATTGTTCCCTTGTAATGGCTTGCGAACAGGAAAAACTGAAAACCATTCCTCCCGGTGCAATTTTCTCAAATGCTGCAAGGTTAATTTTTTTGTATCCTTGCAATGCATTCTTTATTGCTCCTCGATGTTTGGCAAAGGCAGGGGGATCAAGAATAATAAGATCATAAGTATTTTTCTCTATTTTCTTCAGAAACTTAAACGCATCTTCCGAATACGAAGCATGTCGGACATCTTCACCGAAATTCAATCGAATATTTTCGTTCGTCATCATCACGGCTTTAGCCGAGCTGTCTACCGAATCCACTTTTCGTGCACCGCCACGCATAGCATAAGCCGAAAA
This sequence comes from uncultured Dysgonomonadaceae bacterium, assembly GCA_964444915.1. Taxonomy (GTDB): domain Bacteria; phylum Bacteroidota; class Bacteroidia; order Bacteroidales; family Dysgonomonadaceae; genus Anaerorudis. The sequence goes on along the minus strand of CAYUIY010000037.1, from coordinate 15,209 downwards.
TCCACCCGTATAACAAAACAAGTTAAGTACACGACAATCTCGTGCATATTTTTCCACCAATTTTCGGTTTTCTCGCTGATCAATGAAAAAACCCGTTTTTTGTCCCCGCAACCAGTCGATATAAAATTTCAATCCATTTTCAACAGCAACGGGATTCACATTTTGTCCACCGACAAGATATCCATTATTAAATTCGGGGTCACCGGTGTAAGACAATGTCGATTCGGATTTATAATAGATATGCTCAATGGCATGCGAAGGAACAACTTCTTGCAAAGCATTTGCGATCAGGAAACGGTCTCGATGCATACCTATAGAATGCGCTTGGATAACAGCTGTATTGCCATAGATATCGATGATGAGTCCGGGCAAATTATCTCCTTCGCCATACACCAGTCGGTAAATTGTATTATCCGAACGAATCAAATCTGCTTTTAAGCGAATTTGATAAGCCTCAGTAAGACGTTTTACATAAAAATCCCGATCGATTAGCACATCCTCAAACGATAAAATACGTACCGCAATGCTTTCCGTTTGATAATGACCCACGCCAAGAAAAACTCCGTCATTTGCAAAAACCCTCACCACATCCCCCTCTTGCAAGCCTTCGGATGTGTGCGCAATTGCCCCCGAGAATATCCACGGATGAAAACGACGCAGTGAATTATCCTTTGTGGGCTTCAAAATAATTTTCCCTTGATTTTTCATTATAGCCACCGCTTATTAAATAGTTATAAATACGAAGGCATGCCCATGCATCGAGCGCGGCATACGATTTTTGCGCCTCGCTGAGCTCTCTGGCCTCCCAGTTGGATACACGCTGACTTTTGGCCAGTCTTTTTCCAAAAAGGATGGCATATATCTTTTGCAGGCTGTTTTCTTCGATACCGTAATCATCGACAAAAGTTTGCAGATCGACAAAATTTTGAGGTTTTTTATCGGAACGACGTCGAATTGCGGCAAAATCGTCTTTAAGAGAAAGCCCGATTTTCTTTATATCGGGATTACAAATGATCTCATCCAACAAAGCAGGGTAACCGATACGATTCAATCGGAACAAATAACAAGTATCTTCGCTCGAAAGTTGCATAAGAGCCACTTTATGTACCTTTCCTCGTTTGAATGAGGGCTTTGTTTCGGTATCAAAACCAAGTACTGGTTTTGAAAGGAGATAATTAACGGCATCGGGTACTTTTTTTATATCATCTACTACTTCAATCTTCCCGCTAAACGTTTCGATGGGAAGTTTGGCTATTTCTTCTTTTGTTATTGTTAATCCCACAAGTTATCCAAATTTAATTCTTCTTCGTTTTCTATATCCCAAAATTGATCGTCTCTGTAATACAAGGCATGAAGGGGACGCATTACATTCACCAATTTCTGTCCCCAATAGGAACGGAAGTTTTCTACACAACGATTAAGCGCATCATTCATCTGTGCTGTAAGATTATATTGATAAACAGAGACAAAGTTTCGTATATCCTGATAAATATCGGCTATATCTTCTGAAATTGATGCCGAGATAGGCGTATCACTGTATTTCATATCTTCCACAAAAACATCCAGATAGATATTTTCTTCTCCCATTATTGAAGCAACCTTTATCGCAACACAATTGTAATCGTTTTCACTTACAAAAGTCTCCAACGGTTCATCATTTAATGCAATCGTCTCGGGAAGAAGCGTGGCTTTTAGATACAATAACGGCAAAATTCGTATTATTTTGCCCAACCATTGTCGACGACTCTCCGGTTTATCCTCTTCGAGGAATGCACAAAACTCTACACAAACCGTTACAAATTCAATAACAGAAGGAGAATAAATAATCTTTTCGTTTTCATTTTGAGCCATTTTCACTTTTCATTTCCCATTTAATATAAGATAATTAGTTTTACAAAAGTACACAATTTAAAAATATGCACTCCAAAAATCACATGATTTTTGGAGTGCATATCACATTACTCTTTCTATTTCTTCCGATTCGAATCTTCAGTCGGGGATGCAAATCAAATCCATCGGACATAAGCAAAATCCATGCGATGAGGTAAATCGGGATTTTTAGGAAATACGCGCAAAGCGTATTGATGAGTACCGGGATTATTCAATGGTTCTTTGGTCTGAAAATACAGAAGGGAACCTTCGGTTTTAATCAAGTCGAATTCATATTTTTCGATAAACTCGGCCTTATTTCGAATAGGATCAAAATCTACCATTACACATTCTACTCCCAAATCGCCAATCATATCCTTCTTATCAATCACCACTTCTCCATAGACAATATTCTTATTGTCCCTGATGTCCAAATATTGATTCGGATTAAAATCGAGTTTTACTATTTCAAATTTATCCCAATTGGACGCCATATTTTCTTTCCAGGCTACAATTTCTTTCGCTTTAGCATAATTATTGGCACGTAATTCGTTAGAGCGATTAGCCAGTTTACAATAGAAACGATCGTAATATTCATCGAGCATTCTTTTTGTATTAAAATATGGAGCCATTTCGGCAACGGACTTCTTAATATATTGAATCCATTTGCGAGGATAACCATCGCTGTTATCATAATACAAAGGAATGATCTCGTGTTCGAGCAACGAATAAATGGTAAAAGCATCCAATTCATCTTGGAATGTTTGATTTTCATAAACTTTTTCAGCCGGAAGAGCCCATCCTGCACCTTCTCTGTAACCTTCGTACCACCAACCATCCATTACCGATAAATTCAACACACCATTTAAACATGCTTTTTGCCCCGAAGTACCCGATGCTTCTTGTAAACGAATGGGCGTATTCAACCACAAATCTACACCTGCAATCAATCTTTTCGCCAAACGCATATCATAATTTTCAAGAAAAACAATTTTTCCCAAAAATTCGGGACGACGCGATACTTCAACAATGTGCTTAATCAGTGCTTGCCCTGCACCATCGGCGGGGTGAGCTTTTCCTGCAAAAATAAATTGAACGGGACGTTCCGGATCATTTACAATCTTTGACAATCGATCAAGATCGGTAAAAAGCAGATGAGCCCGTTTATAAGTAGTAAATCGCCGGGCAAATCCTATCAACATAGCATCCGGATTAAGTTGCTCGAGAATTGGCACGATACGAGAAGGAGGTGCTTGATTTTTTAACCACCCCTGTTGAAAATCTTTACGAATATGTTCAATAAGTTTCTTTTTCAAGTGCTTGCGCAAACCCCAAAGTTCTTCATCGCTCACATCGTATATTTTCTCCCAAATCTGCGGATTTGACTCATCGTCATAAAAAGTAGAAACAAAATGCTTTTCAAATAGCACTTTCGTTGATGCGGCTGACCATGTAGGCAAATGCACACCATTCGTAACATGTCCCACATGCAATTCTTCCGGGAAATATCCTTTCCATACCGGTTGAAACATTTCGCGCGAAACTTTTTCATGCAATTTGCTCACCCCATTGGATTCCTGCGTAGTATTTAAGGCAAAAACGCTCATAGAGAATTTTTCATGGCTCCCCGGATTTTCACGTCCAAGATCCATAAATTGCTGCCAAGGAATACCAATTTGTTCCACCAGTTTGCACATATATTTAGCGATAAGCGGTTCATCAAAATAATCGTGACCGGCCGGAACAGGAGTATGTACCGTGTATAATGAAGTAGCACGAACCATCTCTAATGCTTCATAAAACGAAAGTTTGTCATCGTTCACATAATCGCACAACCGCTGTGCATTGATAAGAGCAGCATGCCCTTCATTCAAATGGTAAACATCCTTTTTGATACCTAATTTCTTGAGCAGCAATATACCACCAACACCCAGAAGGTACTCTTGTTTCATTCGATTTTCCCAATCGCCGCCATAAAGATTATATGTAATGGACCGATAAAATTCGTCATTCAAATCAATATCGGTATCCATCAGATAGAGATTGATGCGCCCGATAGCAACTTTCCAAATATGGCAATACACCATTTTATCATGGAAAGGAACTTCTAAAATCAATGGCTTATTTTTTTGGTCTGTAACCTGAATAATGGGAAGAGTTCCAAAATTTTGAGCTTCATAATTAGCAATCTGCTGGCCATCTATTGAAAGATTTTGTGAAAAATAACCATACCGATAGAGGAATCCTATCCCTGTTAGGTCTACACAACTATCGCTCGCTTCTTTCAAATAATCTCCGGCCAATACACCCAAACCACCGGAATATATTTTGAGCACATGAGTCAGACCATATTCCATACTAAAATAAGCAACACTTGGGCGGGTAGTATCATAAGGCTTGCTCATGTAATCCTTAAATATCCGATAGGTTTCGTTTGCCTCCTCAAGAAATTCCGTATCATCCAGAATTTCCTCTATTCTCTCGGTCTTTAAATTTTGCAAAAGAGCAACCGGATTTTGGTGACTTTTTCTCCATCCTTCGGGATCCAATCTTTTAAAAACACTTTTAGCTCTTCCATTCCAGACCCACCATAAATTGTGTGCCATTTCGTCCAAAAACTGCAACTTCTCCGGCAAAATAGCATGTACATGAATATCTCGCCATACCGGTGTATTTGAATAACTTGATCTGATAGTCATTTCTTTTATGTTTTAATTTTTTTAAATGAAAGAACAATTAAAATATCATTCCGATTCCCAGTTATAACAAAACAAAGATAGTAAAATTTTATTCATTCCGTAATTTATAAGGCTTTGATAATCTCACAAAAGAATTATGTAAAGCCTTGACATACGCGTCCTGATAATAAACAATAAAATGGTCCCAATCGCTTATATCGGCAAGAGCCGAAGCAAATTTTTGCAAAATGGCAATTTGTGTCGGACTTTTCAAAGAAAAATCGAAAACAACATCTGCAATTTCTTGTGACACTTCATGATTATTGTAATCATCACGGTATATCACCTGAATACCATCATTAATTCCCTCTTTGTCTCCCATTTTTTTTGCCCACGTACCAAAACCGGATAAGCTAGTTGTTATAGTCGGGATAGAAAAAGCAACACTTTCGTGAGGGGTATATCCCCATGGTTCGTAATATGAGGGAAAGACAGTAAGATCCATCCCAATAAGTAAATCGTAATAAGGAACATTGAATATGCCATCGTTACCATTAAGATAAGAGGGTACAAAAATTATTTTAACCCGCTCTTCTTCGGAATTGCAAAATCCCAAATGTCGTAAATGACTCATAATTAAGTCGTGATCGGGATTAACCAATTCATGAGTAACGAAAGAAGACATCAAAGATGTGGATTCCGATACAGAAGAACCACCGGCATTTGGCTTTTCCATCAAATCAACACGAGGTCCTTTGATCCACGCCGGCACCATTATAAAAGCAATTACGTCTTTAGTGAGCTGAGGCGTTTTGCGTAAAATATTCATTGCATCGATAAACACATCGATGCCTTTATTTCGATATTCGTAACGCCCGCTTATCGCAACTAGCAAAGCATCTCTATGCAACTCATGTCGCACTACTTTTTCGGCAACATCCAATAAAATCTGACGGGCTTTTTTCCGTGCCCGCTTATATGCATTCCCTTTTGGGATAAAGTCTTTCTCAAATCCGTTCGGAGTAACCACATCGGGTTGGCGTTGCAAAAATTGAGCACACTCCTGCGCAGTGATATCGCTCACCGTCGTGAAACAATCCACATTCTGAGCCGTTTTTTTCTCCACAGAATGTTTAGCCACAACATTCAACTGACGCGCCATCTGATCGCCGTTATATTGCTTTAAATGATTATAAAGCGGCAAATTGTTACCGGCAATGGAACGCCCCACAGTAGTAGCATGAGTGGTAAATGCAGTAGCCACTTTGGGGATATTTTTTTTGATATACAAAGCCCCCATTCCCGTCATCCATTCGTTGAAGTGAGCGATCACATTCATCGCTTCCAACTTATAATAACGGTAAAAACTCTCTATCGCCACCCCACTAGCGTAAGCAAACATACAGGCTTCATGATAATCAGCATATCCAAACAGAGAATCCACGCCAAAATCTATCCACATTTGAGCATAAATCTCGTCTTTCTTCTCAAAAAACCTATCAAATTTTACTAAAAAAACAATCGGATTCCCGGGAACATTCCATCTTCCGACTCTTATTTTCAGTTGCTGCTCCCTGTATGCATAATCTTTCCAATCGGAATAAAGATCGGGGTCTTCCATAAACCAGGGGCTTTCTTTTTCTACCCATACATCCGGTCCGATAAAAATAATACGATCCTTGTATAATTCCTGAAGTGAATTTGCTCGCGTAGATAATACCGTATAAATACCCCCCACTTTGTTACATACTTCCCAGCTTGTTTCAAAAATATAATCGGGAGTGTACCTTGTGTCTATTTGCATAAATTAAAATATTCTGATCTCAAAACGTGCAAAGATATGAATTTCTTATCAATAGGAAAGGTTAATCGTGAGCTAATAATGAAAATATATCGAAAAAGATTATCTTTGTATTCTGAATTTGATTGTTCACAATTTTGGATATTGCTCAACTTCAACAGATCGTCGAAAAACATCCTAATGTAACGGCTGCAGCCGACTTACTTAAAAAAATACAGGTTTTATCGGTAAGGCGGTTGTACGGGTCGTCGTGCGCCATGTTTGCCGTGGGGATGTTTCATAAATTTCCCCAAACCTATCTTTTCATTCTGAATGACGCTGAAAGAGCCGGCTATTTTTATCACGATCTTACGCAAATCATTGGCACAAAAGACGTATTATTTTTTCCTTCGGCATACAAACGTGCAGCAAAATACGGACAAATCGATCCGGCAAACGAAATTTTGCGTACCGAAGCATTAAATCGGCTGCAAAGTAAAAAATTCCCTTTCATCCTTGTAAGTTATCCCGATGCATTAGCAGAAAAAACGGTTTCGGGAGATATTCTTCAAAAAAATACCTTACGCTTGTCGGTGGGAGAACGAGTCGACCGTTCATTTGTTTCACAGGTGCTCGATTCGTATCGCTTTCAATATGTAGATTATGTTTATGAACCGGGACAATATGCTGTACGAGGAAGTATTCTAGACGTATTTTCCTTTTCAAGTGAATATCCTTTCAGAATCGACTTTTTTGGAGATGAAGTAGAAACCATTCGAAGTTTCGATGTAGAAACTCAACTTTCGAAAGAAAAGTTGACCGACATATCCATTGTGCCCGAATTAAGTCTTTCTCAATCGAAAAATGCCACACTTTTCGACTTGCTCCCCTCGGAGTCAATCATCGGAATAGAAGATATTCAATGGATAACGAGCCGGATAGAATCCATCAACGAAGATGAATTACATATTAATCCGCAAGAAGTTGACTTTGTTAAAGCCGACCTCATTTCGAAAAACGAATTTCTTTCGGCTATAAAGCCTTTCAAGCATATCCGCTTCGATTCCAGCATGTTGGATATACCCGATGCTACGCTGGATTTCTATACTTCTCCTCAACCCCTTTATCACAAAAATTTCGAATTGCTGAGCGAATCGATGCATCATTTCTTGGATGAGGGGTATACCATTTATATCTTAAGTGACAGCGAAAAACAGCAAAAAAGACTGCACGATATCTTTGAAGATCGGGGCGAAAATATTGCGTTTACACCCGTTAATAAAACCCTACACGAAGGTTTTTCTGACGAAACTCTGAAAATATGCTGTTTCACCGATCATCAAATTTTTGATCGTTTTCATAAATACAGCTTAAAATCCGACAAAGCTCGCTCTGGAAAAATCACCCTCACACTCAAAGAATTAAATCAACTTCAGTTTGGCGACTACGTCGTTCATATGGATCACGGCATCGGTAAATTTGCCGGTCTGGTACGTTTACGCATCGGCGACCAGGTGCAGGAAGTGATCAAACTCACATACCAAAACAACGATGCGGTATTCGTATCCATTCATTCCCTTCATAAGATCTCGAAATACAAAGGTAAAGAAGGCGACCCCCCTCGGCTGAGTAAATTGGGTTCCGGAGCATGGGAAAGGGTAAAGGAACGCACAAAATCGAAAATCAAAGACATTGCCCGCGATTTAATCAAACTCTATGCCCAACGTCAAAACGAAAAAGGATATGCTTTTTCAAAAGACACATATCTGCAAAACGAGCTAGAAGCCTCCTTTATGTATGAAGATACCCCCGATCAACTGAAGGCCACACAAGACGTAAAAAATGATATGGAAAGCGAGCGCCCAATGGATAGGTTAATTTGCGGTGATGTGGGTTTCGGAAAAACAGAAATTGCTATACGGGCTGCATTCAAAGCCGCCACCGACGGCAAACAAACAGCGATGCTCGTGCCCACCACAACACTTGCCACCCAACATTACCATACATTCCGCGAACGACTGGCAAACTTCCCGGTAAAAGTAGATTACCTGAGCCGAGCACGATCATCAAAAGAACAAAAAGCTATTTTGAAAGAACTGAAAGAAGGAAAAATCGATATCATTATCGGCACACATCGCTTGGCAGGAAAAGATGTAAAATTTCACGATCTGGGATTGCTGATTATCGATGAAGAACAAAAATTCGGCGTTTCCACCAAAGAGAAACTCCGTAAAATGAAAGTAAACGTCGATACGCTTACCATGACGGCTACTCCCATTCCACGGACACTGCAATTTTCGCTGATGGGTTCACGCGATCTTTCCATCATTAACACACCGCCTCCAAATCGTTATCCGGTGCAAACAGAGGTACACACTTTCGATATGGAACTCATCAAGGATGCCATCAATTTCGAAATCAGCCGCAACGGGCAGGTTTTCATCATAAACAACCGAATTCAATTTCTTTATGAATTGGAAGCACGAATAAAACGAGAAATTCCCGATATTCGCACTGCCGTTGGTCACGGACAAATGGATTCAAAAAAACTCGAAAAAACCATTTCAGATTTCATCGATCAAGAATACGACATCCTCCTTGCAACCACCATCATTGAATCGGGCATTGACATGCCTAATGTCAATACCATTATTGTTATCAATGCGCAGGATTTCGGGTTAAGCGATTTACATCAATTGCGCGGACGCGTAGGCCGAAGCAATCGCAAGGCTTTTTGTTATTTACTTACTCCGCCGCTTCACACACTTACTTCCGATGCACGCAGACGCATACAAGCCATCGAAAATTTTTCTGAACTGGGAAGCGGCATTCATATTGCTTTGCAAGATTTGGATATCCGTGGTGCAGGGAATCTGCTGGGTGCCGAACAAAGTGGCTTCATTGCCGAACTTGGCTACGAAGCTTATCAGAAAATTCTTGCCGAAGCCATAGAAGAATTAAAGAGAGACGAATTTTCCGATTTGTATGAAAAACAACAGCGGGAAAAAGCACTCGAAGGAGATTTTGTAAACGATGTAATGGTAGAAAGCGATCTTGGATTGATGTTCCCGGAGAGCTATATTCCAAACGATGCAGAACGAATAAGTATTTATCGCGAACTGGACAGTATAGAAACTGAAAACGAAATTTCCAACTTTATCAAGCGGATCGAAGACCGTTTCGGAAAAATACCGCAGGAAGGAATGGAGCTGATTCAAATTGTACAACTCCGCCGACTGGCCAAATCATTGGGCATTGAAAAAATCGTCCTTAAGAACCAGCAAATGACACTGTTTCTCGTTTCAGATCCCCAGTCATTATATTACCAATCTAACGCGTTCGACAAACTGCTCAACTACCTTCAAGCACACCCTCGCGATTGCCAATTACGGGAAGTCAATAGAAAACGCTCGGCTGTCATCCGCAACGTAAAGTCCGTTGAAACTGCTGTAGCAATAATACAGGAAATGACAGCCGGTTAAATAGTTACAATCCTTTCAACAGCTCTTTTACCGCAGCTTCCAATTGCGTATCTTCGCCATGGATCGCTTTGTTCAAATCCAGCGGAACTTTTACATCGGGTTCCAACTGATTATTTTCCAAGTATGTACCTTCGGCAGTACGATAGCCAACAACCGGGATTCCAAAATAGAGCGTTGGATCTTGCAGTGTAACCCAGTTTACACTTGTCATTGTACCCGGTACAGGCATACCCACTAATTTACCGATTTGTTGGTTCTTATATACCCAAGGCGTGCCATGCGCATTGGAATAGTCGGCTTCTGTGATGAGCATAATCGAAGGTTTATTCCAACGGCGGCTCGGCATTTCGCAGTATTCTTTGCCACGAACTACCTGATCGAGATATTTTTTACCACTGAAAAACACCTCCAAGTCTTCGTGTAACCGTCCACCTCCATTATATCGAATATCTATCACTATCCCTTCTTTCCGGTAATATTTTCCAAGTGCATCGGAATACATTTTTCGGAAACTCTCATCACCCATCGAAGGAATATGCACGTAACCCAATCGGCCATTGGAAAGGCGTTCCACATCATCGGCACGTTGTTTTACCCAACGCTGGTAGAGTAAATTATTCAACACACCATCGCTGATGGGCTTAATCACTTCATCCCATCGTTCACCCGTAGCCGGCGAATAAAGTGAAATTAGCGTGTTTTTCCCTGCTTTGCCCTCCAACAACGGAAAATAATCTTCCTGAGGCAAAATTTCCTGCCCATCGATTTTTTCGATAATATCGCCGACTTTTGCTTTTGATTGGAAATTATCGAAAGGTCCGTTAATCAATATCTCATCAATTTTCAACCCAATTTTGTCGCCATTTGCACTGACAAACAATCCCAAATTTGCCGTTTTATCTCCACTACTTGGCGATCGATAACCCGATCCGGTATGCGACACATTGAGTTCGCCCAACATTTCGGACAACATTTCAGAGAAATCGTAATTGTTATTGATATAAGGAAGAAATTTACGGTAATGGTTTGTCAAACGTTCCCAATCCACACCATGCATATTTACTTCGTAAAAACGCTCTTTTTCTTCTCGACATATGTAGTCAAACATGAACTTACGCTCGTTAGCCAAATCGATTTTCATCTCCGCCTTATAATCAATAGGAGTCAATTTATTGCTCGAAACATCCATTTTTTGCATTCTCCCTCTTCCTAGAATAAAAAGCGTTTTTTGCTCCTTATCCATACTCAGAGCTGCATTTCCACCCTTTAATTTGCTCAAAAGTTTAGTAGAGCGTTCACGCAAATCGTGAACCCACAAGTCGTAGTCACCCTCCACGGCCGACAAGTAATAGAGTTTTGTTCCTTCTTTATCAATAATAAAGCTGCCTAGACGGGAAGAATTGGGCGTCAATCGGACAATGCGTTGATCCATGTTTTCAAATTCCATCACAATATCTTTAGGCGTTTCATCGGCCTTCTTTTTGTCTTTATTTTTCTCTTCTTCGGCTTTTTTGGCCTCTTTTTCTGTATCGGTAAAAAGTTCAAACTCCTCCTTGCTCATTTTGTACTTGTCGAAAGCCTCGCGATTAACAAATGCAATCATCACGTCTTCCAAAGAACCCCATGATGCATGATTGCGCATTCCATATCGTTCAGACGAAAAGAGAATAGCATTGCCATTCATCACCCAACGTGGGTTTCGATGGGTATAGCCACTTTGGGTTAAGTCGAAAATCTCACCCCCGGTTTCGGCACTGACAATGCCAATATTTGTATAGGGGGCATGACCGTTGGACACATATTGCAACACAAACCATTTTCCATCGGGCGACCATTCGTAATTCATGCTCCCATCGGTTTCATGCTGATAAGATCCGTCAGTAATTTGCCTTAGCTTCTTTTCAACCAGATTATATACCATTAATTTTTTTCTATCTTGAACAAAGGCTACTTCATTGCCATCGGGAGAAAATTTAGGATGTTGCTTTTCCGATTTATCGTTTTTAATGAGTACCTCTTCGTCAATGAGCGTTGCGTTCGGAAAATTCGGGTCTTCCTTTCGAGCAATTTTGGCTATATACACATTCCAATAACCGTCTCTATAACTGGAATAAACCAGCGATCGATTGTCGGGACCAAAATTCACATTGGCTTCTTCTGCTACCGTTTTTGTTATTTGTTTTGTAGTACTATAATCGGCCGAAGTAACAAAAACATCTCCTCGAACAGTAAATGCAATTTGCTTTCCATCAGGCGAATTGGATGCGGAAGTTGCTCCGGAAGTGAAACTCATTTTTTTGATTTGCTCGTCCTCCACATCGGTCGAAATGAAAATATTCAATTTTTGCGGATGCGTTGAACCTTGCCTCAAGGTATAAATTTCTCCATCATAGCCAAAACAAAGGATTCCGTTGTTTGCTACAGAAAGAAAACGAACCGGGTGAAATTTGAAGTTAGTCAATTGTTTCGCATCCGAAGAATTATCTAACGGAGCAGTATACACATTAAACGTACCGCTGCGCTCACTTAAAAAGTACAATGCTTTTCCATCCGGGCTGTAAACCGGATCGGTATCTTCGCCCTCCCGGTCAATAAGTTTTTTGTGCGTACCATTTTTCATGTCATACTCTAAAATATCCCGTGTAACCGATGAAGTGTGATGCTTTCGCCACGGGTTTTCAAAACCTTTTACATCTTGGTATAAAAACTTTTGGCCGTCTTTGTCGAAATTAATTTTATCGGCCGGGAAAGCTGCAATCCTTTCCGATCGGCCTCCATCCGTAGGAATTTTATATACTTCCGAAAACCTTGAAGTTGGGAACAGCACACTTTTTACCGGGTCTTGATAGGATGCGGAAAAAACAATAAATTTTCCGTCGGGGGTAAACGTCCACAGATTTTCGGTAGCAGAATGCGTGGTCAACCGTTTGGCAGCACCTCCTTCGGATGACATGATATAAATATCTTTAGCACCTTTACGATCACTGATAAACGCTATTTGATCGCCTTTAGGAGACCACACCGGATTGCTGTCAAAAGCTTCGTGAGTTGTCAAACGAACAGCAGATCCACCGTTTATCGAGACTTTGTAAATATCACCTTTATACGAAAACGCCACCTGCGATCCATCGGGAGAAATCGCCGGATATCTCATCCAGAGAGGATTTTGAGCACTACTTGCTAATGAAGCAAGCAAAATAAATACCAAAAAAAATTGCCTTTTTATCATTATTTTTTCAATTTACTTCGCTAAAAGTACAAATATAGTCGATCACTCTGAACCGAAAAAATAAAAAATGAAGCCTTACTATTTTTTAGCCCCACTTGATAAATTAAAACAACCCTTCAACCGACAGGTATCGTTCTCCTGTATCGCAATTAAACGTAAGGATGCGTTTTTTCCCCTCCAATTCGGGAATCTTTTTTGCTATGGCTGCCAATGATGCACCGGTTGAAATACCACCCAAAATGCCTTCTTGTTGTACCAATCGCCGTGTATATTCAAAAGCCTCGTCCTTGGTAATTCGAATAACCCCATCGACTACATTCAAATCCAATGTATCGGGAATGAAACCTGCTCCAATGCCTTGCAAAGCATGAGGGCCCGCCTTACCTCCGGAAATAACGGCCGAATCGGCCGGCTCTACTCCAATTACCTGAAGCGACGAAAATTTCTTTTTCAACTCTTTTCCCACACCCGTTATATGTCCTCCTGTACCTATTCCTGAAATCAGGTAATCCAACCCATCGGAAAAATCGCTAACTATTTCCCGAGCCGTGGTAGCAGCATGAATAGCCGGATTAGACGGATTTTTAAACTGCTGCGGTATCCATGAATCCGGAATCTCACACTGCAACTCCTCCGCTTTTTCAATAGCACCTGTCATCCCTTTTTCACGCGGAGTTAATACCAATTCAGCACCATAGAGAGCAATCAGTTTTCTTCGTTCAACCGACATCGATTCCGGCATCACAATCATCACCTTATACCCTTTCAATGCACCAACAAGAGAAAGTCCCACACCTGTATTGCCCGAGGTGGGTTCAATGATGGTTGATCCCGGTTTCAGTATCCCTTGTTTCTCGGCATCTTCTATCATTGCAAGAGCAACACGATCCTTAAGGCTTCCACCCGGATTTTGCTTTTCCAGCTTCAACCAAACTTCCTGCTCGGGGAAAAGCCGACTTAATCGAATATGGGGCGTATTGCCAATGACATCTAAAATAGAATTATACTTCATATCAATTTTTTATTAATTCTTCAATGGAGCACTTGGATCTTTCTTATATAACAAAATCGTTGGGAGGAACAATGTTTTTTACTGTTTTTACCTTCACATCAACGGCATTATAAACCAACGAATAAGGGAGAACACTTTGTGTGACCCAAGCCCCTCCGCCAATAGTCGAATCATGTCCGATAACCGTTTCACCACCCAAAATAGTGGCATTGGAATATATAACCACATTATCTTCAACGGTAGGATGTCGTTTCACACCGGAAAGTTTTTTCTCCAAATACAATGCACCCAGTGTTACACCCTGATATATTTTTACATTATCGCCAATCTTGGTAGTTTCTCCAATAACGATTCCCGTTCCGTGATCCATAAAGAGATTTTTCCCGATTTTTGCACCGGGATGAATATCGATACCCACTTTGGCATGAGCATATTCTGAAAATAAACGGGGAATCAAAGACACATCCAACGTATGGAGTTCATGTGCCATCCGATACACACTCAAAGCAAAAAAACCGGGATAAGCAAGAACAACCTCTTCCAAACTTTTTGCAGCCGGATCGTTTTTAAGATAACAATGAGCATCTTCATATAAACGATCTCGCAGCAAAGGAAACCTCTCAAAAAATTTCTCCACAATGCTTTCTGCAAAATCGGCATTCGTAAGTTTAGTAATGTTTCTCAAAAGTGTATTCGCAGCTTTTTCAAGCATTTTGCGAATATGTTTGACATCAGGTTCGGCACATACAGGAAACATGGCATTAAAAAGCAAATCCACGGTTTCCTCCAATTCACATTTTTCTATAGGAATATGGATGGCTTGAGGCTGAAACTCATAAATAAGTTTTTGTATATTTTTGTTCATTAGAAAGTTTTTTGGTATGTAAGAAATTCACGTTCATTTCTTTTCAAAAGTCAAAACAAAAATACAAAATATTTCCTGACTCATACAATTAGCCTTACTTATTTATATTTTTTATTCTTTCAATAAATTTGGGACAATGACGATATACTACGGTAGATATAAGTAAAATCAAATAAATAATTAAATATTATCAGTTATTAGAAAGCGGAATCAGAAGAAGTGCATCATACTATATAAAGAAATAAAAAAACGAGATTCGGCGTTTCGAATCTCGTTCATTTTTTATTTCTTGGT
>CAYUIY010000036.1:0-20599 GCA_964444915.1 uncultured Dysgonomonadaceae bacterium | reverse complement strand
TCTGACTGCTTTTAAAGGTTTTGGGACGGGAATAACGGGCACCGGATCATCCTTAAATTCCCCATCATCACAGGATACGAATAATACCCCGCACATAAAACTTAATAGAATTATCAAAATCTTTTTCATAACGTTGTAATTTTTGTATTAATCCCACCATGGGTTTTGTACTAATTCTAGATTTCGCTCAATTTCTGATTGAGGTATAGGGAACAAATAATATGATTTGTTGAATACGCGGGTTTCAAAAGGTACTCTATTGTAAAAACCGGTGAAATCAAAACCATTTGTGCTTGCATCTCCTGCATTGATATCCATTCCCCACATACGACCTCCATCACCCCATTTACGCATGGCATCATTTGCATCTCCTGTATCGGGGGTACCGGCCAGCCATCTTCTTCTACTTGTGAAATATCGATCCGTTTCGAAACAAAGTTCAACCTGGCGTTCACGCAAAATGTATTCCAATTGTTTTTCTTTATTCCCTTTAATCTCAGGATACGTATCAAAAATGCTTGGTAAACCTGCTCTTTCTCTAATCATATCCCAATATTTTTTGATATGTTGATGATTTGGATCATATTCATTGAGAGCTTCAATATAATTTAATAATATGGTAGCATATCGGATATATATATCCATTCTAAGGGGAATAATTCGTGCTCCTTGCGACATATCGCTCATCGGATTGCAGTTTTTAAGCGCCAGATACCCTGTTTGTGGATAAAAAGTATAGGCGCCGCTCGTACCCGATCGTGATAATCCGCCGTAATATAATTCGACTCTACCGTAACCATTTTTATTTTTTGTAGAAGAGAATCCGTCTCTCTTGGTAGCATCTTCTGTTAATTGGGGAATAATGCGTTTGTTATATAAAATTGATGCATAAAAACGGGGTTCTCTGTTGGCATACATATTCCAATCGCCCGGCCAGTGTCCCCATGCATCGCCATTGCGGATATCCCTAATCATTTTTACTCTGTCGGCAGTAACATTATAATTTTTAGGATTCCAATGAGGCCCTCCTTCTGTTGTAAATCCTTCCTCAACGTAACCCGAATTTGGATCGTCGATGGTTCTGCCATTGGCCATATAAAAGGCATCCACCACACGTTGTGTAGGACCTACACCTCCCAAATTATATGGACCGGGAGAAGCGTGAATTTCCCATCCTGCTTGGTCACAAATTCTGCCAAAAATTATCTCACAGTTCCAGTTTTTGATTATCACATCTCTTACCGATTTATAGGGATTGAAATCTGCCCCTTCGGCATTTTTATATAATCCGAGTTTTGCTTCAGGATAATTTTCAGAAATTTTTATTACATCTAAGCTTGCCTCAGCGGCTCTTTTCCATTTATTTTCATCATAGGTTGTGTTGACAAGTGGCGTACCATCCAAATTTTTTAATACGGCGTATTCTTTATTTCCATTCCATTGTGGACTTGCAGCCATTGTTAATACGATGGATTTGACTGCTTTGCAAACAATTTTATTGGGTTTTCCATACCAAATATCGTTATCATGCCAATGCAACGGCAAATCTTTTTCCGCTTCATCCATCATTTGACAAATATAATCCACACACTCATCAAATGGTGCTCGTGGAATGTTCCAGTTCGATTCCAAAGGAAGCAATTCTTTTACGAGAGGAACCGGCCCGTATTGCCTGAGTAACAACCAATATATGTAACCTCTCAGAAATTTTACTTCAGCTTTATACTGAGTTTTTAAATCTTTGCTTATTTCTTTGCATCTATCTACATTGTTTTCAAAAACAAAAGATGAACGAATACCTTTGTAATAGTGCCCCCACATATTATGATAGTTTGTGGATGGGTTCCAGTTGCCTAAGTTTATCTTGTATGTTGGATATACTGCCCAGCTCAGATCGATTTCGTCCGAGCATCCCAGCCAAGGATCTTGCTGGTGAAGACTGTTCGGAGTGATTGTTGAATAGATATTATAAAGATACGCTTCCGTTTCTTTTCGTGATCTCCATACCATTTCGTCTGTTTTCATATCGTCGGGTTTTTTATCCAAATAATCCGAACATTGCCATAAAAACGGTATTATTAGTAAAATAATATATATATTTTTTTTCATAGTTTTATGTTATTTAAAAAGTTGCTCTGATACCAAAATTAAATTTTCTTGATAACGGATAATTATCTCCGGAACTTGTTCCGGTTTCAGGATCCCACATATCCCATTTTGAAAATGTAGCTAAATTATTGCCATGAAAGTACACTCTTAAATTTCTTATGCCATGGTTTTCGATAAATTTAAATGGGATAGAATATCCTATTTCCATATCTGCTAATCTTAAAAACGATCCATCATAAATATTTCGATTGGAAGGTTGCCAATTGTTTTCGGAACGTCCGTTCATAATTCTGGGATAAAAAGCATCTTGGCGTGGATTATCTACGGTCCATCGATCCAAAGCCTTTTCAAATAAGTTCCCTTTACCTACTCCTTGTGCAAAAGGAATGAAAGGAGAACCTCCTAAAGCATAAGTTACTTTTGATTGACCTCTGAAAAACACACCTATATCAAAATTTTTATAGTCGAGTTGCAAACCAAAACCATATACTACTTGTGGAATATTTGAGTAGCCTATAGGGACCTGATCATATACCGTTATTTTTCCGTCATCATCTATATCTTTGTATTTTACATCACCCGGACGAACGATTCCAAAAGTGTGTTCAGGGATACCCGATTTAAGTATACCTTTTTCGACATCTTCAAAATCGTCGTTTGTAAATAGCCCTTCCGTTATGAGTCCAAAAAGTTGTCCTAATGGTTTTCCTGTTCTCATCAACCAATCGTGTTTTTTCTGAGGTTCATCCATTTCGGTGATTTTATTTTTGGCATACGTATAATTACCATACAGCTTATATCCTAAGTCGCCGATTCTATTGTTGAATTCAACTGTCCCATCAAAACCTTTATTAACCATTTTTCCCATGTTTGCAAACGGTTGTGCAGGAATACCAACTATTGCGGGTAGAGAGCTTCGCTGTATTAAAATATCTTTGCGATTTTCTTTGAAGAAATCCAGTTCCAGTGATATTGCATTTTTAAGCATCGAAAGTTCAATACCTATGTTTCTTTTTAATCCTTTTTCCCACGTTAGATCCGGGGTGCCAAAACGACTTTCAGCTATTCGATTTGGCGCATTTTTCCCATCAACTCCAAAAACATAATCATTGTACCAACCTGAGTTGTGAGGGTTTGTAAAGCCGCCTCCATAAACGGAGAGATATCCGAATCTTTGTCCGCCCGGAAGTGCTTCAGCTCCAACTAAACCTATTGATCCTTTGATTTTTAAAATATTGATTGTGTTTTGCAGGTTTTCCCAAAAAGGTTCGTTGGATAATAACCATCCTGCAGCGCCGGCAGGGAAAAACCCAAATCGTTTTCCTTTAGGGAAATTTTCGGAACCGTTGTATCCTAAATTGAATTCAGCCAGATATTTATCCGCATAGGAATAAGTGGTTCGAAAAGCAACTCCTTGTTTTCTGTAGGGTAAAGAATTAATAGCCGATGAAGCATGACCAATTCTGTAATCCCTTTGATAATACATTAACATGCCTCCCACTCGATGAGTTTTGTTGAAAATATTATCATATAATAATTGTGCCTTCATCTCTACCGCTCTATTACTACCAAGACTCCTACTATATCCTAAAAATTCCTGCCCTTCATCTACCTTTACTACGATTACTTCTCCGTCTTCATCTCTTCCGACAACGCCATATGTAGACGAAACTTTTCTCCTTTGGACATTGGTATTATTGTATGAGTCAAATGAGAACGAACCTTTAAATTGTAGTCCTTTTGTTATAAAAGCAAGATCTTGGTTTAACGTTAATTGACTCATGATTTGGGTAAAATATTGCGTATCGTATCCCGAGCCATATAAACGTTCGGCCGGATTTTTTTCTCCCACCTGAGTAGGGGCTCCCCAACCCATAATGTAATTGCCTTCTTCATCTCTTCCAATAGGTACTCTTACGGGGTTTGATATGGGTGTAGCCCAAAAGGCATGGTAAAATAATTGTTGTGCGGGTGTGCGAGAAATTGATGGCGAATAGATATCGGTTCCTCCAATACCCGGTCCATGCATATCAGTTAAAAATCCCCCTACTTCTATGTCAACCGTTGTTGTTTTGGTTAAGCTTAAATCAATATTTGATCGGAAATTGTACCTGTCGACTTTAATGTTGGAGTCATACTCGTTTTCCGGAAAATTCTTTAAATTCCCATTTTCGCCATAATAGCCTAACGAAACAAAATAACGCGCAATTTCGCCTCCTCCTCTAATATTCAAATTCGCATATGTGTTTGTTGAATATTTTTTGAATGTTTTATCAAACCAATCGACATTGGGGTATAAATAGGGGTCAACTCCTAAACGTGTTTTTTCAATATACTCTTGAGAATAATGTTCCCTTCCAAACGCCTCATTGTAAAGCATCGCATAATTAGGGCCATCTAAAAACTTCGGCATGTCGGGCAGGTCGGCAAATCCCGATTCAAGTCTGAAATCGATGGATGGTTTTTTTGATGCTACTCCTTTACGGGTGGTAATAATAACTACTCCGTTTGCTGCTCTTACACCGTATACTGCTGTAGCCGAGGCATCTTTTAATATTGAAACCGATTCGATTTCTTCCACAGGAATATTGGACATTTCTCTTTCTACGCCGTCTACCAAGATAAGTGGAGTTCTATTTGAACCGAAGGTGGAAATACCCCTGATCCAAAAATCGGCTTCATCTCGTCCCGGTTCTCCCGTTCTTTGCACCACAACTGCACCGGCCATTCGGCCCGATAAAGCATTGGTTAACGAACGAGTAGGAATCTTTAATTCATCGACATTAACGGTAGAAATCGATCCAACCACACTTGCTTTGCGTTGGGTTCCCATACCTACCACTACTGTTTCTTCCAGCATAGTCGTCTCTTCTTCCATTATCACATCTATTGCCGACTTATCTCCCACTTTAATTTTTTGTTCTTTAAACCCAATAAACGAAAATACCAAAACATCTCCTTTCTTTGCTTCGATAACATAATAGCCATCAGCGTCAGAAATGACTCCTTTTGTTGTTCCTTCTATTGTCACATTTGCACCGGGTAGCGGCATTCCGCTGGCATCGATAATTTTTCCTCTTATGATCATTTTGTCATCTTGTTTAATTTCATAGGTATTATCGGCATGTAAATTCAATGGTGAAAAGAATTGAATGCCAATAATTAATGAAAAGAAAGATGCTAGCATAAGAAATTGATTAAATTTACTTTTCATGTTTTTTAAATTATTATAATTAGACCATATATTTTTAATTTTTTATGAGGGATATTAAATTATTTTTTTTGATTTAAAATTCGTTTTTCTGTCTTTTACAATGATTAATTCGGCTTGTTTTTATGAAATTTCATACTTTTGTTTATTCATGATAAATATTGGTTTAGTTAATTTTTTGGCAAATGGGTCATCTCTTGCCTTTATTTCTTTGTTGATTTTCATTTTTTATGTTTTTTGGTAAATATTGCATATTCAGTTCTGGTTTTTTTATAGACTCTCACATAATCGATTAGAAATGAATCAGGCAATGTCATATTTTTAATTTCCTCTTTACTCCCCGGTATTTCTAAACTTAGAATAATAAATTCGTCGGTATGTGAAAGACCAAATGTTTCCTCATGGAATTTATAGCCATCAATATAAAAAACATACTTTTCGGGAGTCCATTCTAATGCATACGTGTGAAAATCATGGGACAATCCTTTTACATGACTTATAAATGGGCCTTTTGATTTCATGTTAGGTCCATAAGCATAATGAATTGCATGAGTGGTTAAATCTTTTCCGTAATTTTTGAAAAATTCAAAAATATCGATCTCGGCACCAAAAGTTGCCGGGTCTTCACCTTGAGATATTTTAGGCGATTGTAGCCAAAATGCCGACCAAATACCTGATGACTGTTGCATTTGTGCTCTACATTCGAAGTAGCCATATGTGGTCATAAATTTATCTTTTGTTTCAACTATTCCTGTATATAAAGTGTCATCTTTCATAAAGGCAGAAATATTCAAAAAACCATCTTTGACAGATATAGCTTCTTTTGAAAACATACCAATACGTCTTGGACTTTTCCGATAGCTCCATTTAGTTGTATCAAGTTGGTCTCCATCAAAATTATCTTCCCATAAAAGGGTGTATCCCATTTTTTCAGGGATATATTGCACGTTTGATAATGCATTGTTACAGGGGGATTCTTTTTTCTCTTTACAAGCAGGCAAAAGTAAGAGTGCAACAAATATGTTTATAATGCCTATTAGTCTCATATTTTTATATTTAAGATTTTGTTAAAAGCATGTGCTCCTAAATGAGAATTTGTGGATTTATAATTTTTTGTTTATCATTTATTTTCTCCAGTGTTTTCCAGCATTGATACAATCCGCGGGGCACATGGAAGCAGCCTTTCCATTTTCCGCCTTTCAGTTCCAGAAGTACTTCGCCTTGCCGATTGAGATATCCCCACCATTCGGGATAGTCGGTGTCCTTGAAATGGCTCCAGGTGTAGTCGTGTATTTTTTCGAACCATGCGAGGCATTCTTCGGACCCTGTCAGTTGGTATCCTTTGAGCAGCGATATGAGGGTTTCGATGTGTACCCACCATAATTTTTGGTCCCACTCCAATTGTTGGGGAGGGTAGCCTTTTCTGTCCATGAAATAGAATATTCCGTCATATTTTTCGTCCCATCCGTATTTTATCATGGTCAGTGTTGTCTTCACGGCTTTTTCGATTAAATCTTTGCGCTTGAGCCTTACTGCCAGATCCATGATAAACCACATGGCTTCGATTGCATGTCCGGGGTTGACCAGTCGTCCGTCGAACGAGTCGGAGAGCGATCCGTCCTTATGCACGTTTTCTATGACAATACCCCCCAATTCGGGTCTGAGAAAAACCTTCATTACTTCGTGAACGCAATGGTTCATGATTTTTTCGATGAATTCTTCGTCGAGCAGATGTTCGATTTCCAGCGACAGGTTGCATAAAATCATGGGCAGCGAAAGCGTTTTCAGTTCGCGTGTACCCGGATGTGCTTTATTCCATCGGTCTTTGGGATTATCCATTCGCGAGAGGATGACATCGAATGTTTTTTTGGCAATTTCGGCATATTCGTCGTTTCCTGTGGCAAGGCTCAATTGTCCGAATCCCATTGCTGCAAACATGTGTGAAAAGATGTTGTAGGGCTCGATGAGTGGTTTTCCCTCGCGTGTTAGGGAAAAATACCAGTTGTAGTTTCCGTCGTGTCCGTATTTTTTCAGGAATTCGGCCCCCTGAATGGCGCATTCGAGCCATTCCTGTTGTTTTTCCACCTTATTGTAAAGGGTGGCAAACATCCACACTTGGCGTCCTTGCAGCCACATGAATTTATCGGTGTCGAACACATTTCCTTTACGATCTAAACACGTAAAATAACCTCCGCACTCTTTATCCTGCGATTTGTCGAGCCAAAAAGGGATAATGTTGTCGAGAAGTTCGTTTTTGTACTGCTGTTCTAATTTTTTTAGATTCATAAATTTGGTATTAATTAGTCATTGTAGCTTCCTTACTTATAAGATGTTTAATAATCTCGTCTATTTTTCACTGGAATTTAATAAAGATCAATTTTTGTTTAAAATTTACGTTCCAAATATATGATACATTTTTTATATAAACAAACTTTTTAATAAAAATGTTTATATTTATGGCATTAAATATTTAGTGATATAAATATGTTCTACATATAAAGAAAATCAAGAGTGAATAATCGGCGTAAATATTATGGTTTAATTTGAAATTAAGGAAGCATTGTTTTTTAAATTATTATCCCAATACAAATAAAAGCATATACATTGACAATATTATCTTATAATACGTAAATTAGTACTCAAAAAACGCAAAAAGTAATACTCAATATTTAACTTTTAATTTTTAAATAGTTTTATTTTGAATTTAAAAACCATTCAAAAAACAGATAAATTATTTCATTCGATTCGGGATTTGGATCGTGTTCAGGGCGGTTTGTCATGGCAACTTTGTTTTGATAACCCAAGAGTTTATTAACGGCCATTGTATGATTTAAAGGAATCCATCTTTCTATTGAATCGGCTAAACCACCTGAAACAAGAAATGGACGTGGAGCCATTAAGGCATGTAGTTCATGTAAATCGTATCCGTTCCTTACAAGTTTAGGGTAAAGCCCTTTGGCATTTTCTATTGATCCTTTTTTTCTCCAAGTATTTGTCCAGGGAGGGGGATAATATCCAAGATACCAGGGTTCCCAATAATTAACGAGTGGATTTGTATCGTCAAAAACTATTCCCGGATCACTCCATACGGCGCATGAAAATTTATTATACAAACATGAAGCAAACATAGCCCATTTTCCGCCATATGAATGTCCCATAATTCCAATTCGAGTGGAATCGATCTCATCTACTTTCGCCAACATTTCCCAGGCATTAGCAGTAGCGTACGCTAAGGCCGACAATGGTTGGATTGTAGCGTTTTCAATACTTGGATAATAAATAGAATAAGTTTTGTTTTTTGTTGTTTCAGTTGTACCCAAGGACAGGGTAACAAAACCTCTTTTTGTGAGTTGGTAAGCGAAATCACGATTTGGTTTTTCTCCCATTCCTATGGCAGTTTCAGGCTCGTAATATACTACAATTATGGCGGGTTTTTTCCCTTTTTTGTTCGGTATCAGTAAATAACCCTCTGTTTGTTCATTGGGAGTCCAATAAAAACGAACAAGATATTGTCTGAAATCTTCGCGTTGAATCGTTTGTATAATCTCAATTTGTTGGTTTTTTATTATTGGAGGCCATTCGCCCATCATGCTCATCCAATGATGATGAATTTCCATTCGCCTTTTTTGCCAATCTTGTTTTGTTTTTACCGTATCCCCATTATAAAATAAAAAAGGAGAGCGGTAATTTCCATATTGATTTTTGAATTCTTTAGGAGGATTAAAAAATGGTTTTATTTTATTCCATGTCTCCCTTTTCTTTGCATAGTATCGGTAAAAAGATTGAGCAGATATGTTCTCAATAATAAATAGATATAAAAATATAAGAATAAATATTTTTTTGCTATTTGTTGAATATTTCATCTTATTTTTTTCGTTTCTTGAATAATTTGCCGACTAAAAACACCACAAAACGAATCAATGCAATCAAGAGATATAAAACAACCGAAATAACAATTACATAACCGATTTGAGTAAATATTTCAATCCATCGGGTTTTATAAATAATGATGCAGGCAATGTTCAAAAGGAATGCAAAAATAAAGCAGCCCAATAGGATGTACAATTCTCTCTTAACTTTTTTTGCCGGAATAAAAATATCCTTCATAATGCTAAAATTTCATGTAAGGGATTTTATATTCTTCAGGGAATTTGACTTTCTTCTGCTCTTCCATTGCCTGATTCCCCAGCAAACAGAGCAAAGTGGCACAATACGCTTCTTCCACAATGTTTTCTCCTTTTTCACCTGTAATACAGGATTGACAAAATGCCGAGAGTATGGCGTCCGATCCGTCTTTTTCTGCACCTACCATTGAAAGTCCTTTATTGACGTGCATTTTACCTTTTAATATAGGGAGGGGTTTGTACTCTTTTTTGGTTTCCGGTCGCCAGCTGGGGCCTCCGATGGGAACAGCGGAAAAAACTTTATCTTCTATTTGATTTAATAACCGTTCTATACCGCTGCGGCCATTGTCTTCTTCAAGATAATATACACCGGTTGCCAGATTCATCGTTCCT
This sequence comes from uncultured Dysgonomonadaceae bacterium, assembly GCA_964444915.1. Lineage (GTDB taxonomy): Bacteria > Bacteroidota > Bacteroidia > Bacteroidales > Dysgonomonadaceae > Anaerorudis. The sequence continues at coordinate 10,762 of CAYUIY010000036.1, read as the reverse complement.
TTATGCCCTAGTATCTGGTCTTCCATTCCGTTATATTTATTCGCAATTAAGGATTCATAAGTAATCTTTATCCCGTTTGAATAATGATACACTAAGTTGACGCTGTCGTATACCTCCCTGCCATCTTTCCAAAAAACGATGTCACCCATGCCGATAACCGACTCGGGGACCAATTCCGTTGCCCAATTGCTAACTTCCAGTTGATGAGATCCCAACTCGGTCATCAGACCGCCGGAGGATTCTTTGTATAAACGCCAGTTGATCTTTCGTTCCAATTCGGGTGAAGGTACAGGTCGTCTCCAGTCGTGATTGCGGAACCAGTGACATCGGGCGCCCACCACTTCTCCTATTACTCCGGAATGAATCATCCGGATACCCTGAATGTATTTTTCGTCAAACATACGCTGCATGCAGAAATACAACACCTTGTTGGTCTTTTGATATGCATTGTAGATTGCTTTGCATTCGTCCATGGTGAGCGCCATGGCTTTTTCGCAGAAAACGTGTTTTCCGGCGTCCAAGGAATCCAGCACCATTGGTGCATGCCAATTTAACGGCGTGGCAATGACAACGCCGTCTATTTCTTTCGACTCCAGCAGTTTTTTGTAATCCGTGTATGTTTTTGCAGAAGGACACAGTTCCGAGGCGGCTTTCAGATTAGGCGGGTAGTTATCGCACAAAGCCACAATCTCGGCGTGGGGAATGTTCAGCAAGTTGTGAATATGGTATTGTCCTCTCGATCCTGTGCCGATCAATCCTATGCGGGCTTTCTCGTTATTGATTTCCCGAGCTTTTTCTATTGTAAAGGATTGCAGCCAAGGCATGCTGCTCAAAATTGCAGTTCCTCCGGCTATGTATCCCAACTCTTTTATAAATTGGCGCAGACTTAAATCTACCTGTTTTTTATCATTTTCCGGCATGTGTTTTCTCCTATAAATTATATTCTTTCATCTTATCTGTATTGATATCGAATCGATTGATTATCGTCTTCTTTTTATCGGGAGGAGCAATCATCAGGGTTGTTGTCAACACTTCGGCCTCTATCGGATTGCGGGAAACGACACACGCCAGCTTTCGCTCGTCGTTATATTCTCCCGAAAAGGGATTAATGATGTGTTTCGTGTACGAAGATGTATTTCCTGAAGTGGATAAAGATTCGTCTCTCAGTTCTATTTCATCTATTATCTCACCTTCCACGAACGGATTTTTTATGCCTACTTTCCATGAGTTGCCGTAAGGATGATGTCCCAAGCCAAGGATGGAGCTGTTGCCGAAATCGACAAAACATTGATGAATGTCTGCTTCAATGAGAATATCCTTTATTTTCTTCAATGCGTATCCTTTGGCATAACCACCAAAATCGAGATGTATGTTTTTTTGGGAGAAATAAACCGAACGTTGGTCTTCATTGAGGATGATTTTTGAGAAATCTTTTAACGTGATGTCGAATAAGCCCAGTGTTGCTTGGTGATAATATCGGCAATCCATCAATATTGCCCACATTTCCTCGCTTACTTTTATCGGATGTTCGTATGCCCGGAGATTGATTTGCGCAACTTCACTTTCCCTGTCGAATCGATTCAACATCCTTTCCAGTTGCCTTAGCTCAGAAAGTATTTTTTCCCAAACCTCTGCGGTTTCACTTTTCCCTTTTCCGATGATCACGATATCGAACCGTGTTCCCATGATGTTTGCTAAAAAACCATGGAACATAGAGGACGAATCATAATAATCGGAAAAAACTGTTCCCATCAATTTTCCTCTTTGGCAATTTCAACAGCTTTTGTCGTAATATAATATTTTGCTAAGGTATTGGAAATTTCCCAATCGGGCATATTCCGATTTACTAAATATTCAAAAAACTGTTTGGCTACGTATTTAAAATGTTCTTCGTGCCCCTCTCTTTTTTCAAGTGGAATATTTATAAGTACGCTACCATCAGGTAAAGGTTGGGAAAGCGAAACAAAGGGGTAGGTGAGTCGGATTTTTTCAATTGTTTTTTGCAGGTTCTTCTCAAATTCTTTGTTGCTTACCTCATCGGTTTTTTGAATATATAATTGTTTGACATAATTTTGTTGTTTGTCTTGGCGGGTTTTTAAGACCGCTTTAGTGCCCTTAATTACGGAACCGAAGGTATCTCCTCCTCCTTCCGGAGCCTGAAAATCCCATTGTACTTTTATTGCAGTATTCATTCCTTTTACTTGATAATGGATGGTGCCGTTTGCGTAAACATGCAAGAGCGAGTCTTTTACATATTTTATAAGGAAATTCGGGAATTTTTCCAGACGGGTAGATTTTGTAAATTCGTCTAATGAAATTTTTGTAGGCCAATGTGTTGCGGAAAGAAGATTTATGTCGTGTTTATAATCGATGGCTTCTTCCGGAAAACATTTCCAATTCACCAAGTCGATTAAATGCGTAGTAACGTCGGCAATACCTTCGCCTTGTTGTTCTATGTCATAATACCATGCGGGTCGTATAGTGGGCACTCCGGATACTTCTTTATAAAAATGATGCACGCTTTCCATCGAGATAGCCGGATTATCGGGAGTTCCTTGTTGTAACTCTCCAAACAATTCTTTATTTTGAATCAGCTCTTTCTCTATGATATTCAGTATGTCATAGCGTTCGGTCATCATATCGTATAGATATACATCGTTTGAATCGGCTTTTTGATAGGTTTTCTCCAGTAATTCGAAACCCTGTCGGTTAATGGCCATTGGTTTATCCGATAAAACATTTAGTTTTGAGGCTATCGAGCGATAAATATACTCCGTTTTGTTTTTATTGTTCCCCGCCAATATAACAACGTTCCCTTTTTTATCCGAAATCATTTTCTCTAAATAATCCGCTTCATCATATACGTTTAAAACCCATGCAGTAGGAGAGTTTTTTCGGCTGTTGTAGGTTTTAATTGTTTGTAAAAACTGTTCCAGCTCCTCACCATGGGGGGCATATACAAACACGGTATCATTTACTTGTCGGATGGTATCTTTTAATAATAAACTTGCATGAAAATGACCGGGATCCAATACGATTAGTTTCACTTCCCCTTCTTTTCCTGAAAATTGTGAGTCAGATCGTACGTTTTTTTGCTTTGGATTAGGGGTACAAAGAATGCATAATATCGCGAATGCCGTTAATATCCCATATTTAGTTATCAATGCACGTTTCATTATTTTAATTTGCGGATGAGTTTTTCGGCTTCTTTTTCTCCTTTTCGATAAGTTTCTTCCATTGAAATTATTTTTCCTCCCTTGTCTTTGCTTTGATTGGAAGCTTCCATAAACGTGAAGATTTCAAGGGTTTCTTTTTCGCTGACGGGGGGAATTCGTGTTTTGAAAAATTTCAAAATTTCGTTCAAAAGAACTTCATAACCTTGGTACGGGCCTACCGGCACTGCATCTTTGGGAGTAAATGCTGTTCCTCCGTAAATTGATGGTCCTTGCTGTAATCCTCTGAATGTTCCTATTCTTCCATCATCCCATTTACCCACTACCACATCGACGCTATCGGCCGACATGCGGTTTACAGCAATGCAACCGGTACCCATCACTGTGAACAACATTTCAACGCCGTGAATGCCGTACCAACCAAAATCGGGATGAGAAGGTTCTTTTTGATGAGGCGAATAACAGTCGGCACCCAATACTTTTCCGAACTCTCCGTTTCTTATTTTTTGAGTTTGCGGAACAAATCGTAGTGCGGATGAAGAAAATATGGGGACATTGTATTGTTTTGCCAATTTGAAAATAGCGATTGCCTGGGCTAGGGTAGCTCCTACGGGTTTATCGATAAACATGATTTTGCCCGATTTAAAGACCTCGTAGGCTTGTTCCAAATGTAAATTTCCGTCATTAGTTTCCAGTAGAACACAATCTACTTTTTTTAGTAAATCGGCAATCGAGGGAACAATTTCAACGCCATATTCCTCTACTTGTTTGATGTAAGCAGGGATGCGTTCATAACTTGATTTGATGGTTTGAGATCCATAAGGATAAGCGGCAACAATGCGAAAATCGCTATATTTTTCTTCTTTATTCTCGCTGTTGAGGAGTTTTGTAAAAGCGGTTGAATGCGAAGTATCCAGACCAATGATGCCTAATTTTATTTGTTTTTGAGCAGGCAATAAAAATCCTATGCCCAAAAACAGCACTGTAAATAGGAGTGTCTTTGTTTTCATATCATGTCATTTTATTGAATTGAGTTGTAGTAATGATGCACTTTCTTTATCCAAATAAAGAATTGCTCCTTTTTTCCTTCGTAAAATAGTAGCCGGGCATTTTTCGGAAACAGGATCGTTTAACGTTTTGTAAACAGCTTCGGCCTTTAATTTGGAAGGAACGATGCAAAACATATAATCGGCTTTTAACAATCCGGGGATGGTAATGGTAAAAGCTTTTTTAGGTACCGAATCAATATCGGCAAAACATTGATCGTGTACTTGCTGTTGACGTGATTTTTCTTCTAGTTCTACTATTTTTACTATTTCGGGATCATTAAAATTGGCGACCGAAGGGTCATTAAAAGCGATATGACCGTTTTCTCCGATGCCGAGACACACAATGTCGATTGGATTTTTACGCAATAATTCTGCATACCTTTTACATTCATAGGAAAGATCTTTCGCTTGCCCGTTTAAATAGTAGACATTTTTAAAAGGCACTTTCCCGAACAACCTATCTTTTAGAAAATTACCAAAAGCTTGCGGTGCATTTTTATCTAATCCGATATACTCATCCATATGGAAAGCATTGATTTTATTCCAAGGGATGGAGTTATCTTCGCTTAGGTATTTTAAAAATTCATTTTGTGACGGAGCTGCGGCAAAAATCATGTTGATTTCCGGCTTTTGTTTTAAAAGCTCATTGATTTTTTTTGATACATCTTCTGCTGCTTTTTTTCCCATTTCTTCCCGTGTAGGAAAAATTTTTACGACCAACATATCTTTATTAAATGTTGTTTCGCCTGTTTTAGTTTCTGTAAATGACATTTCCTTCTAAAATTGTATGTGATACATTAATATTTTTATCAAAAATGGTAAGATCTGCATCTTTTCCTATTTCAAGAGATCCTTTCCTGTTGTTAATTTTTAAAATACGTGCCGGTGTTGTGGTCATCATTTTTACAGCATCTATCAAAGGCACTTCTGCCACGTTAATCATCGTTCTTACCAGGCGGTCAGCTGTAGCCACGCTTCCGGCAAATGCTGATCGGTCAGGGAGTTTTGCCACGCCGTCTTCAATAATTACTTTTTGGCCTTTTTCAAGACTTCCCAGGATAGATTCTCCGTCAGGCATCCCGGCCCCTCTCATCGAGTCGGTGCAAAGAGCTGTTTTGTCGGGACCTTTAAATTTATAAACGAATTGCAAGAGAGGTTTCGGTAAATGCACGCCATCTGCTATAATTTCTACTGTCATATCGTCGATCAAATAGGCCGCTTCCACTATCCCTGCATATCGAAAAGCATTGCGTCTTGTTACAGTTGACATGGCTGAATACAAATGGGTTATGTGTGTGAAACCGGCATGGAATGCCTCTACTACTTGTTCATAAATGGCATCGCTGTGAGCGATAGACGGCAAAATATTTTTTGATGTCAATACTCTTCCAAATTCCACTGCACCTTCCAGTTCGGGGGCAAGACTCCATCTGACAATATCGTCACATGTTTCGAGTATGCGATTATATTCTTCAGGATTGGGATTTCGCAGGTATTTTGGATCTTGTGCTCCTCGTTGGTTATAAGAAAAATAAGGGCCTTCGAGATGTAATCCGAGAAATGCGGCTCCTTTTTTATTTTTTTGTTTTGCGATTTTGTATACAGAAAAAGTTTTCATTAATTCTTCGAGAGAGCCGGCAAGTGTGGTGGGCAGCAAGGCGGTGGTGCCAAATTTTGCATGTGTTTCGGCCGCTCCCAAGTAAGCATCAACGGTACCATCCATAAAGTCGAATCCCCCTCCTCCATGAGTATGGATATCGATAAATCCGGGAGAAACATAGTTTCCTTTTGCATCGATTGTTTTCGTTTCGATGCTTCTTTGTTGGGGAAAAGTATCCGTTTTTTTAAGAATAGCGGTTATTTTTCCATCTTCGCAAATCACAGTACCTTCTTCCACCAGTTTATCGGGAAGGATTATTTTTCCGTTGGTAATAATTAGTTGTTTCATTTTTCAATAAGGGCAGTTTTTTCTTTCGGTTTTCTCCAATACTTGATTTTATGTCCATAAAAAGCAAACCAAACCAAATAAACAAAACACGGAATCAAGATCCAATATGCTGTTTTCAAGTTATAAGCGTCGGCAAGGCCCCCATAAATTAAAGGAAAAATTGCATTTCCGACTAAACCCATAACAAGCAATGAGGAGCCTGTTTTTGTAAATTTTCCGAGATTATGGATAGATAAAGGCCAAATACCTGCATAAATCAATGCGTTTGGAAATCCTAATGCCGCAAGAAACCAGATAGAGATATCGGCAGTATGTCCAAATAAAGTAACCGTTTGATTTGCAAAAATTACTCCTATAGATAAAATAAGGCCTAATAGTGTACAAAATTTTAATGCGGTTGTTTGGGAAATTATTTTAGGAATCAGAATGATCCCCACTATATAGCTGATAATAGTGCATATCATTATATAAGAAGGGAATACTTTCGCTTCAAGTATATTAATACCCATTGAACCGGCATAACTAATGATTGTATCGATACTTATTGCCTGACTCCCGATATGAAAGAGAATAGCTATGGCCCCTAATATTAAATAGGGGAAATCGAGCAGTGATTTTCTGGTTTGACCATTGGCGGTTTCGCCCTCAGTTATTTTTTCTTCCGGATTGATTTCCTCCGGATCGATTTCCGGCAAAACGGAGTACCGTATGGCTATACCCACTGCCAACAAGAAAATTCCCAGAATGATGTATGGCCAAATTACTCTTCTTATCAAGTCGTTCAAAATAATATTTTTCTCTATTTCAGAGAGTGTTCCGGCTTCTATTAATGCAAAGGTTTCTGTATCGGTTGCCTTAAAAACAGCAGCAGCAAAAACCAATGGCGCGATTACTCCGGCCAATTTGTTGAATATTCCCATGATACTCATGCGTTGAGCTGCGCTTTCCATGGGTCCGATAATGGTAACATAAGGGTTTGCAGCAGTTTGTAAAATGGCCGATCCTGTTCCTATACTATATAATCCGAGAAGAAATATTCCGTAGAGACGAGTCAAAGCTGCAGGCACAAAAATGAATGCTCCGAAAGCCATGAGTATGAAACCATAGAGTATCCCTTTTTTGAAACCGACTTTCTTTAGCAGTAACCCAGAAGGTATTGCCATGACAAAATAAGCGATGTAAAAGGCAAAAGTTACAAAATACGACTGAAAATGAGTCAATTCACAGGCAATTTTGAAATAAGGTATAAGAATGGAATTAACCCACGATACCAAGCCGAATATAAAAAACATAACGGCTAGAATGAACATCGAGATAAAAAAAGTTTTTCTATCTGTTAATGAGGCTGTTGATTGGTTAATATTCATCTTTTTACTTTTTAGATTAAAACAAAGTTAAATACTTGTATGAATCGAATGTACGTTAAAAGCGTAAAATTATATTCAAAAAACGTTGCTTATGTCTTTATCCCTAAATTTTTCGCGGTATGCCGAAGGGGTGTATCCTTTCATCTTTTTGAAAAGTCGGGAAATATTTTTGTAATCATTGAATCCTGATTCAAGGGCTATATCAAACAATGGACGATTTGTTGTTAACAATAAATTTGTAAAATAATCGATTCTGCAGTTTAATATAAACTGATAAATAGTTGTCCCCATTTCTTCCTTAAATTTAATCTCCATATTCCTTCGAGACAATGGTACGAGATGGGTGAGTTCATCAATGTTTATTTCGGAGGTGAAATGATCTTCGATATAATTTACGATTTTTTGGATGTATTCGTTTGTTATATTATATTTTTCGGTAGATTTACGCAATTCGAAACGCGTAGGGCGGACAATGATGTTAAATGGTTCTGTTCTTTTGTGGTGAATCAGTTGATCAATTAATCTTCCTGCTTCGTATCCTCCTCTTTCGGTATCCAATACGATGGATGAAATAGGAGGGTCGGATAAATTGCAGATCAATTCGTCATTATCGACTCCCAGCAATGCTATTTCGTCGGGAATAGCAATATTGTTGATTTTGCAGATTTCCGAGACCTGCAAAGCAAAGCTATCATCGCATGCAAATAGGGCGATGGGCTTTGGTAAAGAAAATAACCATTCGTCCAATTTGATGTGGCTGCTGTTCCATTGTTCTCCGTTTAAATTTTCACTTTCAAAATAATAATAGTTTCCTCCTATTTTTTCAATTTCTTTTCTAAATCCTTCCGCACGTTCTTGAGACCACACAACACCTTTGTTGCCATAGAAGGCAAAATTTCGATATCTTCTTTTGATGAAAAATTTTGCAGCCATCTCACCGGCTCCGATGTAGTCTCCCGTTAAATTTGAAAAATAATCGCTTCTGCTTCTATAATTCTGAAGTATGACAGGGATGTTTAGAGAGGTCAGAAGATTTGTATCGTCGTCATCATCGTCCCACCTGGCAATGATTGCATCGGCTTCCCATTCTTTTGCCCATTGGATTACACCTTTTGCTCCGTAGAGGGTTTTATAATAGGAAGGCAGTCGATAAAATATCCAAGGTCCATGATTTTTTGAATAGCGAATTAATCCTTTTAAGATACCTCGGGTAAATTCGCTCGAAAAATCGATAAGAAGCAATATTTTTACCATGGTTTTTGGACGATTCATGTGTATAGAGTAGTATTGTGGAAGAGTGGTGTTATTTGTTTATTGCAATTCAATGTCGAGGTTTATTGTTGGTGCAACATCGGCTTTTTTCTTGTCGGTTGTGGCGCGCATGCCTTTGCGGATGGCAAGTCTTTTCCGGTAATAAATGAGGAGCTCTTTTATGGCAGCTGCCGGGGCGGTGTAAATACCGGTTTCGTCGGTTGCCGATTTCATTGCCAGTGCACACAGCAGCAGTTTCAGATCGTTGTTTGCTGCTGTGCGAATCGCACGGCAATCCACTTTTTCTGCCTGCGCTCTTTCTTCGTTTCGTTTCAAAAAGGTGGTATGGAATGACGTGTTCATTTCGCGCAACGCATCCATCAATGGCTGCAAAGACAATGCTGCTATTGCCTGTTGGATGGTTGTGTCTGCATCCACCTCGTGCAACAATTCGTTCACACGTCGGGTCTGTGCCATATAGCCATTGTGGATAAGGCGTTTACTGTGTTTATCTAGCCAAAATATCAAAACTTTGGCTGCTTCTTTTTGGGCCTTAATGGGAGAACGCAGCAGTGCCTTTACCTGACCACGCAGCGAGAGCAAAATTTGACGGCGCTGCCATGCCATGTCCTTCAAAACGGCTGTCAGCGGATGTTTTGACGACCGTGCTTTTATTTTTTCCAAGGATTGGAGGTGCGATTTTACTTTTGAAGCCAGTTCCGTCACATACGGGTCTTGCTGTCCGTCTTTATCTATTTTGTCCATTACGACACATATTTGCTCTACCAACATCGGGTATTCGTCGTTTCTCAAGAGCGATGTCCAGCTGCATCTGATAAAAACTTTATCCATCGAAAAGCAATTAAAAATGAAACAATAAAAAATTCCGTTTGAAACATCGTATTCAACCGTCTATATCGGCAAAACTATACGACGTTTCCCTACAAAGATAAGAAAATGAAATTGATGTTTTGTAATTCCGACAATTATGGCCTTTTGGGTTTCTTTCATAAATCGATTTTTATACGAAAAACTTCCCATTTTCGCTTTTTCGCACTTATTTTTATGATAATTTATATTAAGTGTAGTCAATTAAGTTTAATTCTCCCGAGAATTCCTTTTGCTTCTTGATTTCTAACATCTTGCACGGTTAAAAAATCTTTATTTTGATCGAAAACAACCTCATTTTTGAGGTCGGTTGGTCGATTTCATGGTTTCTGATTTTTTGATAGAGGCTGATCAAAATTTTTACTCAAATCTAGATAACATTCTTTAACCGATACAATTTATCACCCTTGATTTAAAAATCGTTTTTGGGGTTGATCAATTGATCATCCCGAATTTAAAAATCATTTTTGAGGCTGATCAATTGGCTTATCGGTTTCTGGTTTTCAGGAACCATGAAATTTTTTGAAACACTCACATCGGATTTTCAGAGGGGATGAAAACAGATTGAATTTGTGTTTCCCGGTTTTCGGAAAAGATGAAAGGATTGAATTTCCATCCTCTGATTTTCAGAAAGGAAGAAATAGAATGCATTTGCAGCTTCTTGTTTTCAGAAATGCAGAAGTAGAATAAATTTGCGGTTTCGGATTTTCCGATCTCGTGAAAAATATTGATTCGCTGACGCCGTGAATCCCGATGTCGGAAAAATGAGGCATTCATTCCTGCCGTGAATTCCGACGTTGGAAGAACGAACAATTCGCTCCTGCCGTGAATCCCGTCTCCCAAGAAAAGAAGATTTTGCTTTTCCACATTATTGGAGAAATTAAACTATCTTTGTTTTTAAAAGATTATCGTAAAGAAGAAATTGTTTTGAATACAGATGATTTTATAGAAGTTGATTTTTGCAGACCTTCCGCGTTTTTTATCATAATGATGAGATAACGGTGCAAAATGGCAAGAATTCATTTGTTTTCCGCAAATATTGAATACCTTTATGCGGTAAATAACCTTATTACAAATGAATTCATT
>CAYUIY010000035.1:0-21008 GCA_964444915.1 uncultured Dysgonomonadaceae bacterium | reverse complement strand
CCGGTAACCGTTCCAAGAAATCCAATCATGGGAGCGCCGGCGGCAGTGGTGGCTAAAATGGGCAATCCCTTTTCAAGCTTAGCAATCTCTATGTTACCTACATTCTCTATTGCTTCTGTAATATCGCTCATTGGACGTCCCAGGCGGGTAATGCCTTTTTCTACCATTCTTGCAGCAGGTGTATTGGTTTTTCGGCAAAGCGCCAATGCCGATTCAATTTTTCCTTCGTGGATATAATCCTTAATGCGGTTCATAAACGAGTCGTCTTCTTTGCCTGCACTACGGATTACTAAGATTCTTTCAATTAATACGTAAATAGAAAGAAGAAGCATAACAAAAAGTACAATCATAAGCCATCCCCCTTTGAGAGCAAGATCAAAAGCATTGATCGCTGTTTCCGGGGTTTCGACAGTTGTAGTCACTTGCTGTCCCATTTGTTGTAGGGTGTCGTATGCTGTTGTTGGTATTTGTAACAGATTCATTCCGATAATCACTTTTTCGATGTTAAATTTTTATTACGATTTTATTCATCGGTTATGTAAAGATAATAATTCAACGTGATTAATCCTGATTTTCAGGTGACTTTAAACAATTTTTATACGCTTTTATTGTTTTTTCGAGCCCCATATACAGCGCATCGCAAATGAGGGCATGTCCTATAGAAACTTCACTGAGCCAGGGAATGTTAACATAAAGGTAGTTCAGATTATTTAAATTCAGGTCGTGCCCGGCATTTACACCAAGACCAAGTTTTTTTGCCAGCGTTGCTGCTTCTATGTAAGGCGCTATGGCTTTTTCTTTATCTTTATCTTTTTCATACATTTCTGCATAAGGTCCTGTATATAATTCAATTCGGTCAGTTCCTATCTGAGAAGCTGCTTCTATCATTTCGAGGTCCGGATTCACAAAAATAGAAGTGCGAATTCCCAACGTTTGAAATTCGTTTACCACATCGGTTAGGAACTCTGTATGAGTCACAGTATCCCATCCTTCACTGGAAGTGATGGCGTCATGCGCATCGGGTACCAAAGTAACTTGTGTTGGACGTATTTTCTTTACCAACGAAATGAATTCGGGAGTTGGATTCCCTTCAATATTGAATTCCGTGTAAATTTTTGGTTGCAAATCAAACACGTCTTTTTGTTTGATGTGCCTTTCGTCGGGACGAGGATGAATAGTGATTCCGTCAGCACCAAAACGCTGACAATCAATAGCTACCTGTACCACATTAGGTAAATTGCCTCCTCGCGAATTTCGCAAAGTGGCTATTTTGTTAATGTTTACGCTTAATTTAGTCATAACATGCATTTTTTTAATGTCTCCACGATGAATAACCTAAATCACTTAGTCTATCTAGAGTAAAGAAAATATAAAATACGCTTAGAAAATTTGTTGTATCTAACAATTTTTCCATCTTTGTAATTAATCTACAAAAGTAATACGAATAAACCGTTTTTTAAACATGTCGACCAAAGAATTTATTAAAAAGCAAGTAGAAAAGTTTTCTTCACATATTACACCAGAAGAGTTTGCCGATTTAACCGAGGCAGAGAATTCTTTAATTATTTTAGAGATACCTTTGAAAGATTACACGTTGACCGAAATTGCACGAATCATTGAAAGCAACAATGCCCATGTAATGAGTTTATCAGTTTTGCCTGTTTCGGATGACTCAACTGTTCTTGTATCCATTAAATTGGATATCTCTGATCTTACTTCTGTATTGCGAAGTTTTGAGCGTTTTAATTATAATGTCATTTATTATTACATGAAAGAGGGTGAACTCAATGATATACAGAGAGAACGCTTACAAGAGTTGTTGTTTTACCTCAACATGTAATCCGAATCGAAAATAAAGATATGAGAATAGCATTATTTGGCAACGTTTCTCCTGATAGGAATCCTCAATTCGAAAAATATATATTTTCAGTATGTAAGGCTATAAAAAAATATCCCATCGATCTTTATTTGCCTGATAAGCTTTTTTATTCTCTTTCGCCTGATATGCAGGATAAAATACGTCCTCTATGTATACTTTTTGATGTGATACCGCCTGTAGATATGGCGATGAGTATAGGGGGCGATGGTACTTTTTTGCGCACAGCTTCGGCAATTGGCGATAGAGGGATACCTATTTTAGGAATTAATACAGGGAGATTGGGATTTCTCACCGGTGTTAACTATAATGAATTGAACGACATTTTACCGGAAATTGTGGAGAAAAAATATCGAATCGAAGAGCGTACATTGCTGGGAATCGATACAAAAGAACACCCTAATCCTTTTGGTAATATTTGCGCCTTGAATGAAGTGGCTATTCTGAAACAGGATACAGCTTCTATGCTCTCTATTCATGCTTATATCAATGGTGAATATTTGACATCGTACCAGGCTGATGGATTGGTAATTGCTACTCCTACAGGTTCTACTGCCTATTCGCTCAGTATTGGCGGTCCTATTTTGGTACCCACTTCGCCCAGTATTATTTTAGCGGCAATTGCCCCCCACAGCCTTACAGCAAGACCATTGGTAGTTGGCGACGATAGTCGCATTTCGTTAAAAGTTGAAAGTCGGAGCAATCATTATTTGGTATCCCTTGATGGACAGTCGCAAACATTTAATAAGAAAACACTTATTGAAGTTTATAAAGCAGCTTATACTCAAAAAATCGTAAAACGCAGTGAGCATACTTTTTTTAAAACACTTCGCGATAAATTAATGTGGGGTGCAGATCTTAGAAAATAAAAAAACAAAAAAGCGGAATTAAATGAAAACATTCCGCTTTTTTGTTTTTATGTATAGTTTTTCCCTTATCCTTATTCTTGGGTTTTGTTCCTTGTTTCTTCTATAACAGAATTTCCTTTTGTATTTGCCTCTTCGTAAGGAAAAATTTTATCAAGTGCAAGAATTAGCAGGTAAAAGAGTGTCATAAAAAGGAATACTCCTACTATTCCTATACCTGCAATTTCCAATGTTTTTTCTAATGCTTGTGACATATTGTTTTCTTTTTATGCAAATAATGGAACCAATGTTAGGATAATTCCTCCCGCTATCACAGAACCGATTTGTCCTCCTACATTCGCACTCACAGCCGGCATAAGCAGGTAATTGAATGGATCTTCTTTCTGACCCATTTGATGGACTACACGAGCAGACATGGGGAATGCCGAAATGCCGCATGCTCCGATCATTGGATTGATTTTATTTCCTTCTTTTCGGAACAAATTCATGAATTTTGCAAAAATTACGCCACCAAATGTATCGAAAACAAAAGCAAACAATCCTAAGGCAATAATGATAAGCGTGTCAACCCGAATAAACCGATCGGATGTCATTGTGCTAGCAATAGTAATTCCTAATAATAACGTTACCAGACTTGCTAATTCGTTTTGAGCTGCTAACGACAATTTATTAAGTACTCCGCATTCGCGTATCAGATTTCCGAACATTAAAAAACCGATTAGTGCCAATGAAGATGGAGCAATAATTCCGGCCACGATGGTTACAACAATAGGGAAAGCGATTAATGCTTTTTTCGATATCTTTTTGTTGTAATTGTCTGCTGTGGACATTCGGATCAATCGTTCTTTCTTTGTCGTCAATAATCGTATTACCGGTGGTTGAATAATAGGTACCAGTGCCATATAAGAATATGCTGCTACAGAGATAGGGCCAAGTAGATTGGGCGCAAATCGTGAAGCAACCACAATCGAGGTAGGTCCATCGGCTGCGCCGATTATTCCAATGGAAGCAGCTTCTCTTAAATCGAACCCCAACAAGGAAGCAAAAATCATGGTCATGAAAATGCCGAATTGCGCCGCCGCTCCAAACAGTAATAATGATGGATTGCGGAACAGGGGCGAAAAATCGATCATTGCGCCTATAGCAATAAATATCAGCAGCGGGAAAATTTCTGTAATTATTCCCGCATTAAAGAATGTATTCAATACTCCTTCGATAGCTTGCCCTGTAGCAGGATCAATTTGAGTAATTGCCGATGAGAAAGGTATATTTACCAAAATAGCTCCGAAACCGATTGGAAGCAATAAGGTAGGTTCATAATTTTTAGCAATTGCTAAATAAATAAGAACAAGTCCGATGGCGATCATCACCATGTCCTGCCATGTTATCGACGCAATTGCCGGCAATAATTGCTCTAATCCCATAGCAATTTCTCCATATAATAATATCGAAATATTTTCGAGTGAGTCATTTCCAGAATTTGTTTTATTTCACTTTAATATTAACCCAGGAAGCCAAGCATGATACCGGCAGCCACTGCCGATCCAATCACTCCCGCTACATTGGGCCCCATTGCATGCATAAGCAGGTAGTTGCCGGGATCGTATTCAAGTCCCATTACCTGGGAAATTCGAGCTGAATGGGGGACAGCCGAAACGCCGGCATTGCCGATGAGTGGATTGATTTTGTTGTCTTTCTTCAGGAATAAATTGAAAAACTTGACAAAAAGAATTCCTGCGATGGTTGCAATAATAAAAGATAACGCTCCAATAATAAATACTTTGACGGATTGTTTTGTTAAAAATGTTGTGGCTTGCGTAGAGGCACCTACGGTTAATCCCAAAAGAATGGTGACGATATCGATGAGTGGACCGCGAGCAGTTTCTGCTAATCGACGAGTTACTCCCGATTCTTTCAGCAAATTACCAAAAAACAGCATTCCCAACAGAGGAAGTCCCGAGGGAACTAGGAAGGCGGTAAGCAATAATCCTACTATGGGGAACATGATTTTTTCGGTTTGAGAAACTACGCGTGGAGCTTTCATGCGGATCACTCGCTCTTTTTTAGTGGTGAGCAGTCGCATGAACGGAGGTTGTATAATCGGTATCAATGCCATGTAAGAATAAGCAGATACAGCAATTGCTCCCATCAGGTTAGGTGCCAGTCTTGAAGAAAGGAAAATAGCTGTTGGTCCATCGGCTCCACCGATAATTCCTATAGCTCCTGCCTGATTAGGTTCAAAACCCACCCTTAAAGCAATGATGTATGCTCCGAATATGCCGAACTGACAGGCTGCACCAATCAAAATGAGTTTGGGATTGGCTATGAGTGCCGAAAAATCGGTCATTGCCCCAATACCCAAGAAGATGAGAGGGGGGTACCATCCTTCTATCACCCCTTGATAAAGAATGTTTAGTACCGATCCTTCTTCGTATATTCCGACTTTCAGATTAGCGATTTCGTTGAAAGGAATATTGCCGACGAGTATTCCGAAGCCGATAGGAATTAAAAGAAGAGGCTCAAACTCAAATTTGATGGCCAGAAAAATAAATAATATTCCTACCAGAATCATGATGATATGCCCCGGTTCGGCATTTGCAAAGCCGGTAAATCCCCAAAAAGTCTGTAAATTGTCTCCTAACGATAATAATGCATTCATTATATCCGGTTTTTTTATTCAATTACTACCAAATCTGCACCTTCCAGCACGGTGTCGCCTTTGTTTACCAATATTTGTACAACTTTACCATTAGTAGTGGCAAGAATGTTATTTTCCATTTTCATTGCTTCGAGAACCATCAACGTTTGCCCTTTTTTCACCATGTCCCCTTCTTTACATTTAATATCAACAATAATTCCCGGCAGAGGAGATTGAATAACGTTTTTTGTTGGTGAAGCTGTTGGTTTCGTTACCAATGGGGTGGAAGTGCTTTGTGGAGTGGGAGCCGGTGCTGCCTCACGACTCGGACGTTTTACGCCTACTAATGGTTTTTGGGTTTTTTGTTCCAGCTCTACGGTATAGGGAATACCGTTTACTTCCAATTCAATCGTTGAATCATCGGAGTTAAGAATAACAACTCTATAGGGCGCTCCGTTAATTTTATAATTAAATTCTTTCATCGAAATATTTTTTTGATTGTGTTATTTGTTATTTACGAGGAAGTTGGCGTAATGTGTATATTTTTGAACTCCACGGGGAATAGTGCCTTTTAACTTGCTGTATGGTTAAAATGGTACTTTCCATATCGTGTTGATCTTCTTTTAATTCAGCAATTGCTGCAGCTATGGCTGCCAACACTTCGCCAGACAATTGGGATTCGCTTCTAGCGGCAGATAATTTCCCGCTTTTAGCCACTCTCTTTTGTGTTATGTTTTTTGAAAAGTTTCCTATAAAATTAAAAACGAGGTAAAGCAGAATTAACCCCGCAAATACCACCAGCATGGAGGTAATTGTAATCATAATTCCCCACGGATCGTTTTTTTTCAGGTCCACTATTTTGGGGTTTTCCGCAATAATTGCATTGTTACTGGCGGGGGTAAATCTTTCCAGGATTGTAGCCGTCAAGTTTCCTTCTTCGTCATATTTAATTCCATCTACAGGATATCCGAACGTTTTATCTGCCGGAATTCCCGCCGGAACAACAATTTCGTCAATGAGGGTTTTTCCATCCGCATCATACAATGCAATATAATTCTCACCAATTGTATCTAGCTTAAAGTTGGTATGAAAATTTCCGTGAAAAGGTTTGTCATCAGCCCAAAATAGCGCGTGTTGATAAGGCTTGATTTGGGTTCTCACGTCCCCCAATGGAATGGGATACATTTTAGGATTGTTCTTATCGGTTGTAAGAAACATTCCCCCCAAGTCCTGCGTTTTGGCTGTGTTGTTATAAATTTCGATCCATCCGTTGCGTTGTCCATATTCGTCTATTAGGTTGGTTTTATTATTAACCAAAACTTCATTGATAACCCATGATGAACTTTTTTTCTTTTTTGAACAACTGCCGAAAAACAGGGTTATGGCAAGGACCAGAAATCCTATTTGTTTTACTTTTATCATCATTTTCCACTTAATTTATAAAGGCAAATTGTCATGTTTTTTGGGAGGATTCACCAATTTTTTGGTTTGTAGTTGCTGTAAAGCACGAATGATGCGAAAACGCGTATTACGAGGTTCAATAATGTCGTCGATATAACCGTAACGTGCAGCGTTATAAGGATTGGCGAACAACCTGTTGTATTCGTTCTTTTTCTCTTCCATAATGGCTGTCCTCTTTTCGGGATCTTTTTCTGCGGCAATTTCTTTGCTGTAAAGTACTTCTATTGCGCCTTCGGCACCCATAACAGCTATTTCGGCACTTGGCCACGCATAGTTAATATCGCCACGAAGTTGCTTACAGCTCATAACGATATGTGCGCCCCCGTAAGCTTTTCGTAAAGTGACGGTTATTTTAGGAACAGTGGCTTCTCCGTAAGCGTACAGTAATTTGGCTCCGTGAGTAATTACGCCGCCGTATTCTTGTCCTGTACCCGGCAAGAACCCGGGAACATCAACCAACGAAACGATAGGAATATTGAATGCGTCACAAAAACGAACAAATCGTGCTCCTTTACGTGAAGCATTAATATCGAGCACTCCCGCCAAATATTTTGGTTGATTGGCCACGATACCCACTGTTTGTCCGTTAAAACGAGCAAATCCTACAATAATATTTCTAGCGTAATCGGCATGCACCTCAAGGAACTCGCCGTTATCGATGATAGCGCCGATCACTTCATACATGTTGTAAGGTTTATTTGGACTATCGGGTATGATTTCGTTTAAGCTGTCTTCCAGCCTGTCAATGGGGTCATCGTTGGAAACTAGGGGAGGGTCTTCGAGGTTGTTCTGAGGAAGATAACTGAGCAGTTTGCGGATAAGTTGCATGCCGTCCTCTTCGGTCTGTACGGCAAACTGTGCCACTCCCGATTTTGAAGTGTGTACCGATGCTCCTCCTAATTGTTCTTGCGTGACATCTTCGCCGGTAACCGTTTTCACTACTTTTGGCCCTGTGAGAAACATGTATGAAGTTCCTTCTGTCATAATAATAAAATCGGTTAGTGCCGGAGAATAAACTGCACCTCCTGCACATGGGCCGAAAATGGCCGAGATCTGAGGAATTACACCGGATGCCAAAATGTTGCGTTGAAAAATTTCGGCATACCCTGCCAATGCATTGATCCCTTCTTGGATACGAGCGCCTCCCGAGTCGTTGATACCGATAAGCGGTGCGCCCATTTTCATGGCTTGGTCCATGATTTTGCATATTTTCATTGCATGCATTTCGGAAAGTGATCCACCGAAAACCGTAAAGTCTTGCGCATAAACATATACCAGACGGCCGTCAATGGTTCCGTATCCGGTTACAACACCATCGCCCAGGAATTTTTTATTTTCCATTCCGAAGTTGTGGCAACGATGTTCCACAAACATATCGAATTCTTCAAAACTTCCCTCATCCAAAAGCATGGCAATGCGTTCGCGGGCTGTATATTTTCCTTTCAGGTGTTGAGATTCTATTCTTTTTTCTCCGCCACCCAAACGAGCTTTTTCTCGTAATTCGATCAGTTCTTTTATTTTTTCGAGTTGACTGCTCATATAAAATAGTTTTTGTGAGATAAATAATAATATATACCTATAATTTTTTTGGATTCATGTCAAAGGATCCAAAAATATTCTATGTTTCTCTATAGATCAGGAGATTTTTTATTCAGGATGTTCACAAAGTTCGGTAAGCACGCCACCCGTTGATTTGGGATGTAAAAAAGCAATGTTCAATCCTTCTGCTCCCGGTCTGGGATGCTTGTCAATTAAGCGGATGCCTTTTGCTTCTATTTCTCTTAACGCTTCTTCTAAATCTTTTGTTGCGAAAGCGATATGATGAATACCTTCTCCTCTTTTTTCAATGAATTTGGCAATGGTGCTGTCTTCACCGGTAGGCTCAAGCAATTCAATTTTTGTTTGCCCGATTTTGAAGAATGCCGTTTTTACTTTTTGGTCTTCTACTGTTTCGATATTGTAGCATTTTAATCCAAGAACACCTTCGTAGTAAGGGAGTTGTTCTTCAATGCTTTTAACAGCAATTCCAATGTGTTCAATGTGAGAAATTTCCATTATATTACATTTTTAGCTCTTAATGAGCGTCGCAAAGTTACAATTTAAAATCTTAAGATAAAATAAATTTTCCGGAACAACTCAATTAGATGGATGAGATGCGTAACACTTCCAATAATTCTTCACTTATTTCGCGTTCTTTTTTAATTGCTCGTTGAAAAGGAACATAAACAATTTCGTTTTCGCGAATGCCAATCATTACGTTTCGTTGGTCTTCGAGGAATGCTTGAATAGCCGCAACACCCATTCTACTTGCCAGGATGCGGTCTTGGGCCGATGGCGATCCACCCCGTTGCAGGTGTCCAAGAATAGACACGCGCACATCGTATTGGGGGTATTCGTTTTTCACGCGTTCAGCCAGTTTTAGCGCACCGCCCGTTACTTCGCTTTCGGTAACAAGTACCAGGCTGCTGTTTTTCGATTTTCTAAATCCCTGCTCAATAAGTTCTGCCAACTGGTCTTTCTCTATACTGATTTCGGGAATAATGGCAGCTTCGGCTCCTGCGGCTATGGCACTGTTTAATGCCAGATAACCGCAATCGCGCCCCATTACTTCGATAAAAAACAAACGTTCGTGCGATGTAGCTGTATCGCGGATTTTATCCACCGCATCCATAATCGTGTTCAATGCTGTATCGTAACCAATGGTAACATCTGTGCCATTCAGGTCGTTATCGATAGTCCCCGGCATCCCCACAATTGGAATATTGTATTCTTTGGCAAAAATATTGGCCCCGGTAAGTGAACCATCCCCTCCAATCACAACAAGTGCGTCTATGCCTTCTTTTGTCATGGTTTCATAGGCGATTTGTCGTCCTTTAGCTGTTTTAAATTCGTCACACCGTGCTGTTTTAAGAATAGTACCACCACGTTGAATGATATTACTTACGCTGTCTGTTTGAAACTCCACGATTTCATTCGTTATAAGGCCTCTAAATCCTTTGTAAATACCTTTTACGCGTATTCCGTTGAAAATAGCGGCACGGGTCACCGAACGAATGGCTGCATTCATGCCCGGAGCATCGCCTCCTGAGGTAAGAACACCGATACATTTAATTTTTGATACCATAATGAGAAATTATTTTTGGATACCGTTATGTATTTTCCTAAAACAATGAGTTGCAAAGATAAAGTTTTTTTACAGGGTAACAAAAAGCTTGTTAAGGTTTTAATTTCTTAATTTTTGCGGCTAAAGCTTCCATTTGCCATCGAGGAGTGGATGTTGCTCCACAAATACCTATCGTATCATTGTCTTTTATCAGAGAGAGATCCAATTCGTCGGCTGAATGGATGAAATAGGAGTTGGGGTTGCTTTTCTTGCATTCGGCAAAAAGTACCTTTCCGTTTGAACTTTTCTCTCCGGCAATAAAGAAGATAAGATCGTGTTGGGCGGCAAATGTTTTGATGTGAGGAATTCGGTTGGAAACCTGGCGGCAGATCGTATCATGGTATTCGAATGTTGCGCCGTCGGTTATTTTTTCCTGAATAAGTTGGATAACTTCTTCAAAATCCTTGAGGAGACTGGTAGTTTGTGCAAATAAACTGATATCTTTTGAGAAATCCAGTTTGTCGATATCCTCCTTTTTTTCGATTACAATTGCCGATCCTTCGGTTTGTCCCAACAAACCGTTTACTTCGGCATGTCCTTTTTTACCGTAAATAACAATTTGGGCATCTTCTCTTGTTTTGTCGAGATATGTTTTTTTGATTCGTTTTTGTAACGCCAATACCACCGGGCAGGAAGCGTCGATGATTTCGATGCAGTTTTCTTCTGCAATCCGATAGGTTTCCGGTGGTTCGCCATGAGCGCGGAAAAGAACACGTGCGTTTTTTAATTTTTTAAATGACTCGTGATCGATGGTGATTAACCCCATTTTGGTTAGGCGTTCCATTTCTATATTGTTATGAACAATATCGCCCAGGCTGTATAATGTTCCACCTTTACGCAATTCTTCTTCTGCTTTGCTAATGGCTTTTGCCACTCCAAAGCAACATCCCGACTGTTGATCGATTTCAACTTTAACCATACTGACAGATTTGCTGCATTTTTTTGTTAAACACCTCGAGCGCCCATTGCAATTGTTCTTCAACGGTGAGATTCGAGTTGTCCAGTTCAACAGCATCGTCTGCCTTGCGTACCGGGCTTTGCAAACGGTTGCTGTCGCGTTGGTCTCGTTCTTTTATATTAGCAAGTACCTCTTCGTAGGTGATATTCTCTCCTTTTTCTTTCAATTCGTCGAAACGACGCAACGCACGTATTTCGGGCGAAGCCGTTAGAAATATTTTCAGTTCAGCATCGGGGAAAACCACGGTTCCTATATCCCTGCCGTCCATGACTACGCCTTTTTCTTTTCCCATCTCTCGTTGTTGGCGAACCATTTCGCGACGCACGAAATCGAGAGTACTTATGCGGCTTGCAGCATTTCCTACTTCCAGCGTGCGGATTTCTTTTTCCACGTTTTTGCCGTTCAGGTAAGTTTCTTGTTGCCCCTGTTCGTTGGTTTTGAAGGCGATGCGGATTTCGGGAATATGTTTTTTCAATGCTTCTTCGTCGATGTTGTTTTCCGTCACCCAACCGTTGCGTAGGGCATACAGAGCAACGGCTCGGTACATTGCCCCGCTATCGATATACGTGTACCCGATTTTTTTTGCCAGGTCTTTTGCCAGTGTGCTTTTACCGCAAGATGAAAGTCCGTCAACGGCAATGTTTATTTTTTTCATTTAAAAAGATTTTCGACAAATACAGTTATTGTTACTCCTTCGTCGTGAATCAAAGCTCCTTTTGGCAAGCGCAGGGTCAGCCACGTCACATACAGATCGCCTGCCGATCCTGCAAAATTAAGAATAACCAAGATATAAACGAACCAATACCATTCAATTGGCACCGAAAAAAGAATTGTAAGCAAACAGGCTCCCAGAATGATCATCGGAGCAAGTGCGATAATGATATAGCTTCGCCGGTCCAAATACCCTTTGCTTCCTGTATAAGCATATGTGCTTTGAATTCCAAAATGTGGTCGGCTTTTAGTAAACAGCCATATGGCTATGCCATGAATAGCTTCGTGAAGAACAATGTAGGTGAAAAGAGCGATTAAAAGCAACACAATTTTCATCATTACAGGGAAAAATCCTCCTTTGGGGATTACGCTTTTGAAAGGAACGTCTGTTAAGAATATCAATGTTATTGCAATGATAAGAGCACAAACGTTTACAATGATCGCATCCTTTTTACTGTTTACAAAATCAATTTTTTTGTATTCTTCGTAACCTTCCGGGAGAATTTTTGTATTCATGTTGTCTATTCGAAACTGTGCGTTTTTATTTCAATTCCCACACGTTTTTCGAACTCATTAAAAATTCGGTAAACGATTTTACGGGCATTTTTTCTTGCACTTCTTCGATTTGTTTTTTGTACTCGTTTTCATATGTTGGAGCTTCTACATTCCGAATCACACCGAGTGCAACCGGCAAATCGTTGTCGTATCCCATTTGAGCCAATTTCAGATGCAGCGTGTTGTCTTTTGTGGTGGCATCGTGCACCAGCACGTCGTCCAACGTGTAACCATCCTGCCCAATAGTTACCGCTTTGAGTTGCAAGTTGGCATCGGCTACAATTCCTTTTTCATTGTTGAAGCCAAACAGCATCTTTTTCCCGTGTTGCAGCAAAATGGTTCTTTCGGGGCGGGAAGCTTTATCGGTAATTTTGCTGTGGATGCCGTTGTTGAAGATCACGCAGTTCTGCAACACTTCCACTACCGATGTTCCTTTATGTTTCGCCGAGGCTATCAACAGCTCGGTTTGGTTTTTGAGATCCACGTCGATAGCCCTTCCGAAAAATGTACCGCGTGCTCCAAAGCAAAGCTCTGCCGGATTAAATGGTTCTTCTACCGTGCCATAAGGCGAAGATTTTGAGATGAACCCTTTTTCTGAGGTAGGTGAATACTGTCCTTTGGTTAATCCGTAGATTTTATTATTGAAGAGGATGATGTTGATGTCCACGTTTCTGCGTATGGCATGGATAAAATGGTTTCCCCCAATGGCAAGCGAGTCGCCGTCGCCGGTTGTCACCCACACACTCAAATGCGGATTAGCCACCTTTACTCCGGTAGCTATAGCTGCGGCACGTCCATGGATGCCGTGCAAACCGTAGGTGTTCATGTAATAGGGCAGTCGCGAAGAGCAACCAATTCCTGAAATCACGGCTATTTCATGTGGTTCGAGGTTCAGTTCGGCAAATGCTTTGTGAAGACAGTTAAGAATGGCATGGTCGCCACATCCCGGGCACCACCGTACTGCACTTCCGTTTTTATAATCTTTGGGCGTATGTTTTTGAGACGTAAGATTTGTTTCCATTGCCTGTTATTCTTCTATGATTTGAATAAATTCTTCCACCAGTTCTTCTATTCTGAAAGGCTGTCCCGTTATGCGGTTGAAGCGATATAGAGGTAAATTGTTGAATTTTCCTTGCAGATAAGATGCAAATTGTCCGTTATTTTCTTCGGCAACAATAATTTTTTTGTACTTGCGCAATATTTCTTCGGTGTTTCTCGGCAAGGGAGCAATAAATTTAAACTGTGTGAAGGCTACTTTTTTCCCTGCTTTCCTGATTTTCTTTACTGCTTCAAACAGGTGTCCATATGTGCCTCCCCAGCCCACAACGAGTGTGTCGGCATTTTGATCACCCCAAACTTCCTGTTCGGGAATGAAATCGGCAATTTTGTCAATTTTTTCCTGTCGCGTTTTCACCATTCGTTGGTGATTATCGGGGTCGGTCGAGATAACACCGGTGTAATAATCCTTTTCCAGCCCACCAATGCGGTGCATGTATCCCGGTGTTCCCGGGATTGCCCAGTATCGTACAAGTGTTTTTTCGTCACGAAGGTAAGGTTTCCATGTCGATGGATTGCCATCGAAATGTTTTTGCACATAAGGAGGAACGATTTTGGGATACTCGTTCATATTCGGAATTTTCCATGCCGATGAACCGTTGGCAATGTACCCGTCGGTCAAAAGTACCACCGGCGTCATGTGTTCAACGGCCAATTTGCAAGCCCAAAAAGCCGCATCGAAGCAATCGGTGGGCGAAAAAGCAGCAATTACTGCTAGCGGACTCTCGCCATTGCGTCCGTACAGAACCATGTTTAGATCGGTCTGTTCACTTTTCGTCGGCATTCCTGTGGAAGGTCCTGCTCGTTGCACGTTGATTACCACTAAGGGCAATTCTAGCATCACAGCCAGGTTCAACGCCTCACTTTTCAGTGCCAGGCCGGGACCCGATGTGGAGGTAGCTGCCAGATGACCGGCAAAACTTGCACCGATTGCCGTGCTGATCCCGGCAATTTCGTCTTCCATTTGTAATGCTTTTACACCAAAATCTTTTCTTTTGGCCAGTTCGTGTAAAATATCGGATGCGGGTGTGATGGGATACGATCCAAGAAAAAGATGCAGGTTGGCTTTTTCTGCTGCGGCAATTAATCCATATGCTGTTGCCAAATTGCCGTTTATGTCGATATAAAAACCTTTCTCGTTATTCACCGTTTCAATACGGTAAGTTGAAGCAGTGAGGTGGGTGTTGTTTCCATAATCGTATCCTGCCAAAAATGCTTTGACATTGGCTTGAAACACCAAAGGTCTTTTGCCAAATTTTTCTTTCAGTAGACGTTCGGCAATGTCGGCAGGTCGGTTAAACAACCAACAAACAATGCCCAGTGCAAACATGTTTTTGCTTCGCAGCACAATGCGGTTGTCTACATCCATGTCTTCCAATGCGGATTTTGTCAGGGAAGTAATGGCAACGGGAATTGCCTGAACGGAAGTCAGGTTTAATTCTTGAAACGGATCGTCCGTTTTGAAGCCGGCTTTTTCGAGGTCTTTTTTCTGAAAAGAGTCGCTGTCGTAAATTACGATGGAATTTTTTTTCAGGTTCTCTGCATTTGCTTTCAGCGCTGCAGGATTCATGGCAACAAGCACATCGGTTTTGTCGCCGGCATTATATACATCGTGCGATCCAATGCGTACCTGAAAACCCGAAACACCTTGTAAGGTACCTTGTGGAGCACGTATCTCGGCCGGATAATCGGGAAAAGTAGCGATTTCGTTTCCCAGAATAGCCGATAGGGTAGAAAACAATGTTCCCGAAAGTTGCATGCCGTCTCCGGAATCTCCCGAGAAACGTACAGTTACATCTTTCAGTTCGTTCACAACTGTTTTTTCAGCCATATTTTGAAATATTCGTTTTTACAGAATGGTTTTGCCGATCGTTTTTCTTTTCGTTTTTTCGTAAAGAATTATTATGGCAGTTTGTTCCTATTGGAGCGCAAAGTAACAAAAGATGAAGCGAATAAGCAAATTTATTTCACTTCACCCGTTCGATGCAGGCTCCGAGTCAATTTAAACGGATATCGATGTTTTCGTATCCTCGATCTATTTGATCAATGTTGTGAATCGTGCTTTTTCCTTCCGCACTCATTGCTGCAATCAGCAACGATATTCCTGCACGGATATCGGGCGAAGTCATGGTCATTCCTCGCAGGCGGAATCTGTTGCCCAGCCCGATGACTGTTGCCCTGTGCGGATCGCATAAAATAATTTGTGCCCCCATGTCGATGAGTTTATCCACAAAGAAGAGACGGCTCTCGAACATTTTTTGATGAATGAGCACGCAGCCCTCGGCTTTGGTTGCAACTACCAGCATCACGCTAAGCAAATCCGGCGTTAATCCCGGCCAGGGAGCGTCTGAAATAGTGAGGATGGAACCGTCGATAAACGATTCGATGGTATAGCTTTCTTGCGGGGGGATATACAAATCGTCCCCTCGTTGTTCCACAACGATACCCAGTCGGCGGAAACTTTCGGGAATGATACCCAAGTTTTGCAAAGAAACGTCTTTGATGGTAATATCTGAAGCCGTCATGGCTGCCATGCCGATGAAACTTCCAATCTCGATCATGTCGGGCAGCAGCCGGTGACGGCAGCCCGAGAGACGGGTTACTCCTTGCACGGTGAGTCGGTTCGAGCCGATGCCTTCGATGTGTGCACCCATACGGACGAGCATCTTGCTCAGTTGTTCCACATACGGTTCGCAGGCGGCGTTGTAGATAATGGTTTCGCCTTCGGCCATTACGGCGGCCATAAGCAGGTTGGCTGTTCCCGTAACCGATGCTTCATCGAGCAAAATGTAACATCCTTTCAGTTTGTCGGCAGAAAGACAAAAGAGTTGGTTCTTTTCGTCGAAGACCAGTTCTGCTCCTAATTTTTGAATGGCATTGAAATGGGTGTCCAATCTTCGGCGGCCAATTTTGTCTCCTCCGGGTTTAGGAATGGAAACCCTGCCATACCGAGCAAGCAACGGGCCGATGATCATGATAGATCCCCGCAATGCTGCGCATTTATCGATAAAATCTTTTGTTTGAATATATTCCAAATTGATGTTTGCGGCTTTGAACAACCAGGTATCCTTGTTTAGTTTGCGCACTTCGACCCCCATTGCTGCGAGCAACTGAATAAGGTTGTTCACGTCAAGAATATCGGGAACATTTTCTATAATGACTTCTTCTTCTGTCAATAAAGTGGCACAAATCACTTGCAGTGCTTCGTTTTTTGCTCCCTGCGGGGTGATTTCTCCTTTCAAACGATGTCCGCCTTCGATAATAAATGATGACATGGTGGTTTCATTTTTTAGTTTTCAATATATGCGAACTTCGGGTTCGAGTTGGATTCCGAATTTTTCGCAAACGGCAAGTTGGATCTCGTGCATGAAATTTACGATGTCGCTGCCGTTTTCTGTTCCATAATTTACAATAATCAATGCATGGTGCTCGTATATCCCCACCGGTCCGTTTCGTTTGCCTTTGTAACCGGCCTTTTCGATGAGGAAGGCTGCCGATGTTTTGAATGTGTTGGTTGCTATCGGATAAATGGGCGCATCGGGTAGTTTAGACAGCAAGCGGTCTCTTTTTTCTTTTGTCAGGAAAGGGTTTTTGAAAAAGCTCCCGGCATTCGGTAGGTCGGCAGGATCGGGGAGTTTACGCCTGCGGATACGGATAATTGCCTCACGCACTTGCGAAAGCGAAGGGTGGGCAACGCCTGCCAGTTCATGCTTAAGATCGGCATATTTTTCTGTGTAGGCAAACGATTTGCTCAAACGAAAAACCACCGAGGTGACAATGTATTGTTGAGTGCGTTTAAAAATACTGTCGCGGTAGCCAAATTCACAAGCTTCGGCTGTGAATGTTTTCGGCTCGCCCGAGTCTTTGTTTACGGCATGCACACGAGCTATTGCATCTTTCACTTCCGATCCGTATGCTCCGATGTTCTGGATAGGCGCAGCGCCCACTGTTCCGGGAATCAGCGAGAGGTTTTCAATACCGGCATATCCTTTTTTCACGCAATAATTTACAAAATGATCCCAATCTTCTCCGGCACCGGCTTCCAATATCTCCTCGGAGTCATTCTCCGAAAGCAGGCGGATGCCTTTCATTTGAGGATGAATGACCAGTCCGTCGAAATCTTTCGTAAAAAACAGGTTGCATCCGTTTCCGATCACCAACTTCGGTTCGTTGGGATAAGTGCGAAGCACTTCCGATAATTCTCCGACGGTTTGTGGCTCGCAGAAAAGTTTTGCCCGTGCCGTGGTTCGGAACGAATTATAAGGCTGTAGTTGTATATGTTGTTGAACGTTCATTCTCAAATCTACCCTTTGTAAAGGAGGAAAACGCACGGTTTTTTGTTCATGTCGGGCAACCGGTTTTTCCATTCTTTTACGGTTTTCGTTGCAATGTATTCGTCTTCGCAGGTGATATTCATGGCAATACACAAACGTGTTTGTGGTTTGCAATGCAGTAGAATATCTTCAGCGAGTTTTTGGTTTCGATACGGTGTTTCGATGAAAAGCTGCGTTTGATTTTCGTTGTACGCATGTGTTTCGAGTTTCTTGATGGCTTTTGCCCGCTCGTTGCTGTCGATGGGCAAATAGCCATGGAAGGTATAGCTCTGTCCGTTGAACCCCGATGCCATCAATGCCAGAAGCGGAGACGAAGGGCCGACCAGCGGAACAACTTTATATCCTTCTCGATGTGCCAGTGCCACAATTTCGGCACCGGGGTCGGCAACGGCGGGGCATCCGGCTTCGGAAATAATTCCCATGCTGTTCCCTTCTTTCAACGGTCGAAGAAATTCGGGGATATCGTTGCGGTCGGTATGTTTGTTCAGTTCGTAAAACGTGAGCTTGTCAATATCGATATCCGCACGGCATTTCTTTAGAAACCGGCGTGCAGTCCGCACGTTTTCCACAATAAAAAAACGCAGACGGGAAACAATTTCGGTGTTATAAGGCGGCAATACCCTTTCGACGGATGTGTTGCCCAACGTTGAAGGAATCAGGTAAAGCGTAGGATGACCCATAGTCCGTTTTTTTGTGAAACAAAGGTACGGATTTTTAAGGAAAAAAGGAATGAGCAAGTGGGTTTTACGAAATGAGATATTAATAACCGATATAAATAAGGTCGCTAAGAGAGTTGATATGAATTTGGTCGAAGAAAGAAGCGAGTAAATTCCAATCGGCTAATGTGGAGAAGGATACAATCATAAACGCCATGCCATAAATTCCTCCGGCAATATGAGCGGAATGATTGATTCCTGTTGATCGATTTTTATCCAGATAGAAAGAGAGGACGATATAAATCAGTCCGAAGATAAAAGCGGGCAACATGATCGGGATAAAGATAATTCCCATGAAATTCATGGGGTAGATGAGAATGTATGCAAAAACCACTGCCGAAACAGCTCCCGACGCACCCAGGCTGCGGTAATATGCGTTGTTTTTATGTTTGATGTAAGTGGGCAGGATGGAAATTGCCAATGCGGAAACGTAAAGCAAGATAAAGCATGCCGATCCCGCACGGATACCCAGTGTTGTCCGGCAGACCTTTTCGATGTAACTGCCGAACAGATAGAGGGTAAACATGTTGAAAAACAAGTGCATGGAATCGGCATGTAGCACGCCGTAAGTAAACAATCGATGCCACTCGCCTTTTCTTACGGCAGGCGGATAGAAGATGAGTTTGCTGGTCAGTGCATCGTTTTTGAATGCTGCAATGGAAATGACAGAAGTCAAAATAATAATGGCAAGGGTAATCATGTGATTTTATATCTCGTTTTTGGTTTTTATTTCTATAACCTCCACATTCTTTTGTTGTTCAGCCGCTTCTCGGGCTTTCTTTGAATATTTCATCAGCCATTTTTTTAATAATTCTTCGTCTTTTTTGCCTTGCACGATGACGGCGAGGGGCGAAGGCTCATTCAGCGAATATGTCGGATAATGCGAGTGTACGAGGTCGAAGATGGCAAGATTTTCTGCCCGATTTCTTCCCAGCACCATCCAATGGTCTTCTTCAAAGATGTGCCGCCCCACGGTGAGCAGTTCGGCGGTGAGCGGCGTCAGGGGGCGCTTTTCCCGTAATACTTTCAATACCCTTGTTCCGATGGCGGGGTCTGTCAATAAGCATCCGCCGGCAGGGGAGGGAATGTCCTTTATCCCGAATTCCCGGGCGAGTTTCAATTGTTCTTCTCTGCGGCGACCGGAAATGGCCAGCAGCTCTTCGCGGTTCACCAATCCCTCTCGTTCGGGGAGTGTTGGGGGCAATAGTTTGGCAGATAGGGGACGAAGCAATGCATCCTCGGCTCCCGATTTTCGCCGGATGAGATCCATGGCCTGTTTGTTCTGACTCATGGGGCGTTGACCCACCACTTCTCCCGTGGTGATAAAATCGGCACGCTCTTTTTTCATGATCTCCAACGCCTTGTGTAGCATGCACATTTTGCAGTCTATGCAGGGATTGGCATAAGAGCCGTAGCCGTGAGCTGGGTGTTTGAGTATGTCCAGGTATTCGTCGGTAATGTCGATGATTGCTCCTTTGTCGAAACCCAATTCGGCAACTTTGTCGTAAAACGGCGCCGGGTTTTGTTTTAACGACCAGCCAAAAAAGGGCGTGATGAAACGCACGGCGATTACCTGTATGCCTTGCCGTTTCATTAATTTTCCTGCCAAGTAGCTGTCCAATCCTTCGGAGAAGAGTAAGAGGGTTGTGGGCATGATAACTGTTATTCTGTTTTATGTATAGTGAAATAAATGTCCGTTATGAGCGGGGAGTCAAAGTTAGGAAAATTTTTGGGTACGGAGTGTTCGCCAATCCAAGGATTCATAAAAATACCTTTTTTGATGTTAATAGGCGTAATGATGCCTGATGCTGCCCTGCTGTTGGTTGGCGAGGTGCTTGATTTCTGATTTCCCGAACGTTGTCCGATAAAAAAGGGCGGAAGAGCCGGAAAATCGTTTTCCGACGACAGTGAAAAATTTTTTTATCCTTCGTCGGATTTTCCGATGGATACAAAAATTTTGATTTACTTCCATCGTGATTGTATTCTTTAACAAATAAAAGCGATTTTCTGGCAAACCAAGGCTGTTTTTACACGAAAACAGCCGTTTTATGTCCTTCGGATTTTCAGAAACAGGATATAATTTTTTTTACCTCTCATCGGATTTTCCGACGGAGGAATTTAGTTAGTTATTGTTAATGCGCGTTTTCCGAAAAAGGATAAAATTTTTGTGCATGCTAATCTCGTTTCCGGACGGGAGATAAAATTTTGTACCGTTTCGTCGATCATATTCCTAAGTTCAAAATCGAAGCGGAGCACTCCGGCTGACGTTTTTCAATTCGCCGGTTGCAAAAAAGATTGTCGTGTTTTTAAAATCTTTTCGTAACTTTCGCTCGCCATTGTTCATGCTATTTATCCGACTGACAATTATGATAATAAGTAAAGAGCGAAAAGTACTTTTAAACAAGAAAAATGATGCAGTTGCCTGAGGATTTTATTCATTCGATCCGTTTGCTGATACCCGACGAAGCAGAAGTTTTCTTTTCGGCATTAGAGGAGGGTGTTCCGGTAAGCATCC
This sequence comes from uncultured Dysgonomonadaceae bacterium, assembly GCA_964444915.1. Taxonomy (GTDB): domain Bacteria; phylum Bacteroidota; class Bacteroidia; order Bacteroidales; family Dysgonomonadaceae; genus Anaerorudis. The sequence goes on along the minus strand of CAYUIY010000035.1, from coordinate 159 downwards.
GAGTGAATCCGGCCAAGTTTTGGCGCAATCCGTTATGTTTTTCACCGGGCAAGGTGGCGCAGACGGTTCCTTGGTCGCAGTGGGGGTATTATTTGTCTGAACGTCCTTCTTTTACTTTCGATCCGTTGTTTCATGCCGGTTATTATTATGTGCAGGAAG
>CAYUIY010000034.1:0-21648 GCA_964444915.1 uncultured Dysgonomonadaceae bacterium | reverse complement strand
GACGGCTCAGAGATAAAAAAACGGCTCTTCCCGCCATCCCGATACTCTGAAAAAAGTTGGTAACAACCATCTGAAATCCGACAATCGGGAAAAACAAAAATACAATACGCAATCCTTCAGCTGCCAATTGAATTAATGTCGGGTCTTTGGTAAATGCAGAAGCCACAACCTCCGGAAAAAGCTCTACAATTAAAAAACCAAAGGTCATAATGCCTATCGCCATAAAAATGGTAAGTTTTAGGACCTCATCCACACGTTTATAGTTTTTTGCTCCGAAATTATATCCCGCAATGGGCTGCATACCTTGGTTTAATCCTCCGGTTACCATTACAAAAAGAAACGAAACACGATTGATGATACCATAAGCACCCACAGCCAAATCGCCCCCGTATTTTATCAATGTTTGATTAATGAGGATAACAATAACACACGCAACCGCATTCATTAAAAAAGGCGACATACCGATGGCCAGCGAATCTTTAACGATTTTGGGATCGAGTCTGAAAATACCTTTTTGCAGATGAATAAAATTTTCTTTGTTGCTGAAAAACTTTATTTGCCAGACAAGCATTATGATTTGCGAAATAACAGTCGCCAACGCACTTCCCTTAATACCCCAATTAAATCCGAAAATAAATAACGGTGTCAATATAATATTCAGCACTACAGTAGCCAACGTTGCATACATCGCTTTCTTAGGATTCCCCGATGAACGTAAAATGCCGTTAAGACCAATGTAAATATGAGTAAAAACATTACCTAACAAAATAACCAGCATATAATCGTGCGCATAGGGCAACGTAGCAGGACTCGCTCCAAAAAAACAAAGTATCGGATCCAGAAAAATCAGAGAAACAATCATAAATGCCAAACCAAAAATCACATTTAGCACAAATACGTTTCCCAAGATGCGATTAGCTGTAGAATAATCTTTTTGCCCCAACCTAACTGACATCAACGTCGCAGCTCCTGCTCCAACCAATGAACCAAAAGCTGCAGAAAGATTCATGAAAGGGAAGGTTACTGCCAAGCCCGAAATTGCCAACGCTCCTACCCCGTGGCCAATGAAAATACTATCGGTTATATTATATAACGACGAAGCCACCATTGCCACAATCGCGGGCAATGAATACTGAATAAGTAAGTTCTTTATTTTTTCTGTTCCTAATGTTAACGGTAAACCTTTTTTCTCCATTCTACAATCTTTAATAAAAAATTCCTCGCAAAAGTACAAAAAATGAAATAAATCCGGTGTTTAAACACAACAACAGAAACGAGTGGTTGGTTTGGTTTTAAAATCAAAATGAATGAAAAAATGAAAACAGTTGATTTTAACTATCTGATATTCTATTGATCAATGAACTAATCCAAAAGAATACCCTTCCTCTTTCAGCCATTCAATAGCCAAGGGAAGGGCGTATCTCAGGTTTTTTTCTGCTTTCAACGAATCGTGAAACACAATGATCGACCCGTTTCGTACGTATTTTTTTACATTATTGAGCACTTTCTCGGGTGTCATATATTTGCTGTAATCACGCGTAACGACATCCCACATAATAAATTTATACCCTTTTTTCTTCAAAAAAACAAATTGCGAATGAAGAATATGCCCATGAGGCGGACGAAAAAACGGAGATTGAATATACGAATTTGCTTTCTGTGTATTAACAATAAAATAACGGGCAGTATGTTTCCATCCTTGTATGTGATTAAAGGTGTGATTACCCGTCATATGCCCCTTTTCAATGATTTGGCGATAGAGAGAGGGATGCTTTCGAACATTATCTCCCACACAAAAAAAAGTTGCTTTAATCTGATATTTATCAAGAACATCCAAAACCCAAGGAGTAACTTCAGGAATAGGCCCATCATCAAAAGTTAAATAGACCATTTTTTCCCTCTTGTTTTTTATTCTCCAAACCGCACCCGGATAAAATATACGATAAAATAAGGGAGGTCGCTCTATGAACATAGAAATAATCAAATAAAAAGGCCTCTCCCAATTTTCGTCTCACTGAAAGAGGCCTTTGTTCTTATTCATTCATACCATATTGTTCCAGCAATTTCGGGTTGAATTGCTGCATTAATTTTAATGCCTTTTGCACATTTTGCTCATCCATTTTCTGACTTATCGAGTCTGAACCCGAACCATAAAATCCACGAATAGAAACATTGGTAATTTCCTGCACAATAGAATCACCAAGTGGAGTAATGCCTCTTATATAATAGAATTGTGCTCGTTGTAAAAGATCATCCACCAGTGGTTGATACTTTTCCTTGTTATATTGTTGGTAAATATTGGAAATCAATAACAGCAGATCCAGATTATTCCTCGAAATATCAATCCATGAATCAGCCATTTGTTGAGGAGTAAGACGATCGAACCACGCCAAATTTTTACTGATTCTTTCACTAATTTCATCAATGAGAGCCTGGCCCTTTTCAGCTTGTCCCAACTGATAATAAGCTCTGGCTAGCAACAATCCTTCTGTTCCGTAAGGCACTGCTTTCGAAGGCATAGCCGTAGTACATTTGTCAAGCGCGGCTAAGGCTTTATCTTTTTCGCCTTCATTGATTAACGCCTCAATCAATTGGGCGAAATACATCCGGAAGGTATAAATCATGTTCCGACAAGTAACATCAAGATAAATATCCGGATCTTTATCTATTCCGCCCCATCTGAATTTATTCATCATAATATCATAGGCAACATCAACATTTACCCCATTATTCAACGGAGTACCCGGCGTGATCCGATAAGCAATTCCTTCAAGTGTTAAATTGTCGCCAACAGGCGCATACAAATTTCTGTCTACTGTTACTGCATATGAAATGGGTCTTCCCCAATTATCATCGTTGATATTGGTAAGCATTTCCAACACCATCAACTCTTGTCGGTAAGCTACCGATTTATTTCCGAGATTGATATACATTCGGCTTGCCGGTTTAGAATTGAATTCCATCCAATTCACTTTTGCCGTATCCACATCGAGATACAAAAGATTACCGGGGATAATCGGTTCATTGTCCAACGAAGGAAACGGATTTTTTGGCGTTGCATTGATTCCTGTCCGCAAATTTTCCATTGTTTGCTTAAGCGATATCGTATCCTTAAACACATTCGTGTCGTAATACAAATGATAAGAAAGGGGCGGAATATTATTTTGTTGCAACACACGTTCAATCTCTTTTCTTGTCAAAATATAAGCATGAGAACCGGCATCACTTGCATATCTTTCCCTCGCCCATTTTATAGGTAAGGGTTCCGATTCATATGCCTGACGCACCATCTGATCGACATACCATTCCGTTTGCAAATAACTTAAATTGCATGCACGTGTATCGGTACGAAATTCTTCCACCTCGTGTAAATACCACAGCGGGAAAGTATCGTTATCGCCGTTGCAAAAAATAATACCGTTTTTAACCACACTGTTTAGATAATTCATCCCCGTATCGCGCGCCATATATCTTCCCGACCGATCATGGTCGTCCCAATTCTGCGCTGCCATCAGGATAGGAACAAAAAGACAAGCTATTGTAGCAAGAGATGCAGCTGCTGCCGTATTTTTCAAATACTTCCGCAAAAATAAACTAATCCCCGCCACTCCCATTCCTACCCAAATGGAGAAGGCATAAAAAGAACCGGCATAAGCATAATCGCGTTCCCGTGGTTCAAAAGGAGTTTGATTGAGATACATCACAATGGCTATCCCTGTCATAAAAAACAGCATGAAGACAATAGAAAAACTTTTGAACCCTTTTTCTTTGAGCGATAATTGATACACAATCCCAATAATGCCCAGAATGAAAGGCAGCATAAAATAGATGTTTCGCCCCTTATTGTCGGCAACATCCGGAGCAATATTATCTTGTGGTCCAAGACCCAATACCTTATCATCTATAAAAGGTATTCCCGTAATCCAATTTCCTTTGGTAATTCCTCCATCACCTTGAATATCGTTTTGTCTCCCCGAAAAATTCCACATAAAATATCGCCAATACATATAATTGAGCTGATAGTTAAAGAAAAACCTAAGGTTTTCGCGCATCGTAGGTTTTCTATTCGGATCGGTTACACCTCCCCATTGACGATACCCTATCATATGATTTGTAAACCCCGGATTATGATTTGTTGAATGCATACGGGGAAAAAACATTGTGTTTGTATATTTATATGTGGGAGAAGTAGACGCCACTACATACCGATCTTTTTCGTCGGGCGATTTTTTAATCGCTTTCGCGTATCTTTTTTTCTCCTTCACTACAACAGGCGATCCATCTGCCTTTCTTTCTATTTGTGAAGCATAGGTATGACCATAAATAAGTGGGGTTTCTCCATATTGTTCACGATTTAAGTAACTAGCTAATGCAAAAACGTCCTCGGGCGAATTTTCATCCATCGGCGGATTAGCGCTCGAACGGATAGGAATAATCGCATAGGCCGAAAAACCAATCAATATAACCAGCAAACAAGAGGTAACAAGATGAATGAATTTGATATTCGTTTTCTTGTATCGGAAAACCAAATAAAAAGCCGCACCTATTAAAATAAGCCATATCAAAACACTATCGCCCATAAACAGGATCCCCGACATGCCCAAACTTAACAGAAAGATTGTTTTAACCCTTTTCGAATGGGGATTATCTCTTATGCTCTCCAGAAGAGTCCATACAATGCAAACAACCAACAAAGCGAGATAGATAAATAGACCGGTATTATAAGGCAAACCCACCGTATTTACGAAGAACAATTCAAACCATCCCCCTATTTTAGTGAATCCCGGAATAATCCCATACATCAGGATAAGAATTAGCGCAAAGGAGATCAATAAAGCACCCAATCCTCCTTTCCATGAAACATTCTCGGTTTTCTTATAATAGTATACCAAAACAATAGCAGGGATACAGAGCAAATTGAGCAAGTGAACGCCAATAGAAAGCCCCATAATGTATGCGATAAGAATAATCCACTTCTCGGCATGCGGTTTCTCGGCATTGTCTTCCCATTTTAATATCAACCAGAAAACCAGCGCCGTCAACATAGACGAAAACGCATACACTTCGGCTTCTACAGCCGAAAACCAGAAGGTATCGGAAAAGGTATAAACCAAAGCCCCAACAATACCACACCCCATCACGGCAATGGTCTGTCCAAGAGTAAGCTCGGTTTTATTGCTACTCAGCACCAGCTTTCTTGTCAGATGGGTAATCGTCCAAAAAAGAAACAGAATGGTAAACGCACTCATTAAGGCCGACATGGCATTTACCATCTTGGCAATCTGAGTGGGATCGGAGGTGAATTGTGTAAAAAGATTCCCCACTAACATAAAGAAAGGGGCTCCGGGCGGATGACCTACTTCCAGCTTATAAGCACAGGCAATGAATTCAGGACAATCCCAAAAGCTTGCAGTAGGCTCAATTGTCAATAGATAAACAACTGCTGCTATGGCAAAAATCACCCAACCGGTAACGGTGTCAATTAATTTATAGCGTTTCATTATTGGCAAATAATAAAATATTAATACAAATCCATGTTATCATCAAATGGCGGGCAACTCCTTCCCCCCTCCTTGAAAAGATTTCTATGCGCAAAAATACACAAAACTATCTATAAATTACCATTATTCCTGCGTGATTTGCGCCACATAACATAAAAAATCAAAAAGCCTCCATTCAAATACTCAACGGGCAGTTGGTTGACAATCTGTGATTTCAGTTAATTTCGAGTTAAATATCATTTAAAATTATCAAAACATTAAAAACATGCTGCAAAACATGTTTTTTGGCATTTACTTGCCATACAGCCGGTTATGGGTTTTTTTTATGTTTTTCTTCTTTCATTTCGGGTTTTGAAACGAAATTTGAATGCCATTTTTTTGGATGAAAAAAAAGAAAAAGTTTACTTTGGCACAAATTGAAGGAAAAAAACGGCAATTAAAGGTCTTTCTTAAATAAGTTTCTGCAAGCTCAATGCAAAAAACATTAGTAATTCTAAAACCGTCTGCCATCCAGCGAGGCCTAGTGGGTGAAGTAATTTCACGATTCGAGAAAAAAGGTCTTCAAATAATCGGGATGAAAATGATATCCTTAACAGATGAGGTTTTAGAAGAACATTATTCACATTTAAAAGAAAAACCGTTTTTTCAACGGATCAAAGAGTCAATGAAGATAAGTCCGGTAATTGTCATGGCGTTGAAAGGCATTGATGCGGTAGAAGTGGTAAGAAAAATGTCCGGCACCACAAATGGTAGAGAAGCTCAGCCGGGCACAATACGAGGTGATTATAGCATGAGTGTTCAGGAGAACATTGTACATGCATCCGACTCACCCGAAACAGCAGAAATAGAATTAGAGCGATTTTTCTCACCCACAGAATTGTTCGATTATCCGCAATCGATGCATGTTCATATTTATGCCAATGATGAATGTTAATTGCAAAAAACGATTTCAAATTAAAATTAAAAATACATTTTGAAATGCAACTTATGGAAGAAGTCAGTGTAATTTCCAAAGGGAAAATTATTTTGTCGACAACATTACTATTTATCGGGTTAACTGCTTTCTCACAATCGAAACCAACAAAAAACACAACTAAACCCGAAATTATCTACAAACAATCGCACAGCTCAAACGATCAGAAATCAAACTTATTTGCAGACGGAATAAAACTCAAAATGGACATGTCCATTCTGAATGAAGCGGCGATTGAAAGAGAAGAGTGGAATCCTGCTGATATTCCTGCCGATGATATCTACGGTGGACTTTGGAGTAATAGCCATGTCAATGCTTATGGTTCTTCGGTAAATGTACCCGATTCTTTCTTGGTAGATTTATCGAATTTTTCAATGCCTTGCTATGGCCATATGACTTCAAACTTCGGCAGAAGGGGTAGCAGAAGATACCATTACGGTGTTGATCTCAAGGCACATATAGGTGACACCATCTATGCTGCTTTTGACGGAAAAATCAGGGTGAAAGATTATGAACGGGGAGGATACGGCAATTATATCGTCATCCGTCACGTAAACGGCCTTGAAACAGTTTATGGCCATTTGTCCAAATTTCTGATAGAGGAGAATGATTTTGTCAAATCGGGACAACCTATCGGATTGGCGGGGAATACAGGGCGTTCAACCGGTCCACATCTTCATTTCGAAACACGCTTCTTAGGGCGCCCAATTAATCCGAATTTCATTGTCGATTTCAACAATAAAATATGCCATCGCGACGAATATGTGGTAACCAATTCCAGCTTCAAAAAAACGACTGCGAGCAGTAGATCTGTACTCAAACCGGGAGAAAGTTATCAAGCATCGTCTAATAATAACAATAGCACCAATAAATACGTTTCCAGCGAAGTACAATATCACCGTATTAAGAAAGGAGATACATTAAGCGGAATCGCCAAGCTTTATGGTATATCGGTTAAAAAAATCTGCAATTTAAACAACATAACAACAAAAACAATACTTCGTCCGGGTAAGTCGTTACGAGTTTCCTGAAAATTTTACAATTAATAAAAAGTAAATCATATTTACCTCCTATTAATTCGAAAAGACCAACATCCGATTAATAGGAGGTAGATTGAATTTTATCTTTGCGAAAAGCACAAATTCGATAGACAGTTTATCATCATGAAAAGAAATCATTTTTTTCCGAATCTCGTCATTGCCTTTATGTTAACTTCGTGTTTTCAAGATCATCCAAATCCAGAACATACAAAACAATGCATCACTGTAAATGCGTCCATTCAGGCAATACAGACCCGCGCTTTCAATACCGTGTGGGAAAAAAATGACGCAATTGGAATTTATATGAAAAAATCGAACGATGAATGGCGGGATGTCGTTCAAGCAAATAATGTAAAATATATTACCGATGGCACATCAATTTTCAGAGCTGCCGATACCAAAAAAGCGATTAATTTTCCCCTTGATGGCTCCGATGCCTCATTTGTAGCTTATTATCCCTACAAAGCAACTTTTTCGGATATGAAATACCCTGTAGATGTCACTGATCAAAGCAACTTAGCAGCCATCGATTTGTTGTATTCAGATAATGCAAAAGCGGTAAATTCTGAACAACTTAGCGTTAATTTGGCTTTTGTTCATCAGTTGACAAAAATAATTTTAAATATCATTCCGGAAGATCCTTTGTACGATTTAAGCAAGCTTTCGGCCAAAATAACCGGCGTAGGAACAAAGGCAACTTTCTCGCTTGATAACGGTGAACTTTCCTCTCCTACCTCCACCGGCAACATCTTGTTCAATGTAAGTGCCAATGGTAGAACAGCTGAGGCCATTTTATTGCCGATGACGTCCCTGAAAAACAAAGAATTGATTCTATCGATATCATCCAATACTTTTGCTTTTCCACTGGATAAAGCCATCAATATTACTTCTTTTGAGAAATCCACGCAGTACACCTATAATATCACCCTTACCAAAGAAGCATTATCGGTTTCTCATGCAATAATTTCAGACTGGATAGCCGCCCCATCGGAAAATATAGTAATAGGAAAAATTTCAACTCCGGAAACCACCGGCGGAACAATCGACAATCCATTCACAATAACAGAAGCCTTGGCAAACCAAGGTAAAACCGATGTGTGGGTAAAGGGGTTTATTGTGGGATACTATTCGGGCAGCTCATACAAATCGTTTGTTAACAATGCGAATAGCGTAACAAAAGCATCCAACATAGCTTTGGCTGCCACACCACATGAAATGGATTCTTCCCGAACTTTCCCTGTGCAGTTAACCACATCAACCAAAGCAACAACTGCTGTAAAAGAAAGACTTAACCTACAGGTTCACCCGGAAAATTTAGGAAAAGAAATCCGTATAAGAGGTAATTTAGAACCCTATTTTGGCACTATCGGCCTTAAGCGTACCGATATGGCGATTATAAACGGCGACACCATCCCCCGTAAATAATCCGATCAACTCAAATGATAACCTTGACTGTTGATTTCCGATGCACGAAAAAGTGCATACTTTTCTTCATCCAACGGATAATCCCAACAACCAAGGTTATGGTAAATTTCGCCACCAAAACCTGCTTTAAACCTATAGAGTCCGTACAGGGGGTGCGCCGGGTCGGGCGAAGGCGAAATGCCGAACATGTCGTATTCTGTACAGCCATTGGCTTTTGACAATTGAATGGCTTCCCATTGTAACGCATAAGTAGCCATCAAATTGCGGTGTTGCGACGACGAAGCGCCATAAAGATAAGATCCCCTATTGGCTGTCATCACCAAAAACATTGCCGCCAACGGCTTCCCGTTCCATTCGGCAATTAGCAAACGCACATCAGCCGGCGATCGACTGTGATTGCTTTTGGCCTTAAGTACGGCTTCAAAATGACTGATATCGTTAAGCAAGAGATGATTTCGTGCAGCCGTTTCCTTGTAAAGCTCATACCAAATATCCAATCCTTCCGGTCCCATCGATTTTACTTCTACTCCCCTCCTTGCCGACAAACGAATGTTGTACCGTGTTTTGGGTTTCATTTTTCGCAGAATCGTATCCGTATCTTGCTGCAAGTCCAAATAAATGGTATTAGACGGTAGTATATTGAAATATGCTTTTTTGAAATTCCACAGGTGTGTATTAAAATTGAAACGAAATTCTTGAGTCAACGAATCGGGTTGCCCCTTCCATACGCCGTTTTCGTCGAAATGTTCTTCGTCTTTTGCCCAATACGATTGCCAACAAAGATCGTAACGAATAAGTATGCAGTCATTCGGCAAAAAAGATCGTATGCTTTCCGACAGCTCTTCCAAAAACATCCCCTGAAATTCTTCCGAAGGCTCAAGCTCAGGACCATAAGGAATGTAAGCTATGGAGTGATTACGATCAATTTGCCATATTATCGCCAAAATATCGGAAGAAATAATTGTTTTATCATCCATCGATCGATAAAAAAGATCCGATTGATACACTTTAAAATTAATAGCCCGTGTATCGGCACCCAATTGCTCTTTCACCTCAGACCAAAAGGCGGTCTGCTGCACTATGGGAGTTTCAAATAACTCTTCCGTATCTTTACAATGTATGTTAAAAAGCATTGCTGTTTTTTATTTTAAAAACGCAAAAGTAATCAAAATAAACGAGTTAATAAATAAAAAACGTTTTGCACCTTTACATGTAGACACAACAAGGATGTAAAAAAATATAGCTTTGTTCTTCAACGTTGTTCCTCAAAAAAGATAAATCGGTTGTATTCAGAGACAGCCGAAGCATCATTAAAGACAGAAAAGACACAAGCATTATAAAAAATTTTGCTTGCAGTTCCATTTTAATCAAATAATCATTATCTTTGTATTAAACATCTGCTCATAATTATGCCTAGACCAAAAAGAATAAGAAAAGTCGATAATCCTCCTCATTTTAAAGGATTTAGTCCAATAGGAACAACAAATAAAAATGAACCTGTTGTACTTAATTTTGAAGAATATGAATCGATCAGACTAAGTGATTTTGAGCTGATGGGACAGATGGAGTCTTCGAAAGTTATGAATATTTCCCGACCAACTTTTGCCCGAATATATAAAAGTGCAAGAAGAAAAATAGCTCAAGCATTGGTCAAAGGAAGTCCGATTGTTTTTGAGGGAGGAAAAGTTTATTTCAATAGTGACTGGTATTTCTGCAAAACATGCGGCTGCCGGTTCACTCATCCCTTAAAAGATCAAGAGCTAAAGTATTGTGCACTTTGCAAATCTACTGAAATCATCTCATATGAAGAAAGTCTAAATAAAGACGAAAATAAACTAACCATTTAATCATTTACAAAATGAAAATCGCCATTACCTCAACAGGAAATACATTGGAATCGAAAGTTGACAGACGCTTTGGCCGATGCTCCTACTTTGTAATTTACGATACTGAAACGCAAGCTATCGAATTCTTTCCAAATCCCAACAAAAATCAAATTGAAGGAGCAGGGCCAGCCTCTGTTCAAGTGGTTGCTTCAAAAGGCGCAAAAAAAGTTATATCAGGAGAATTCGGGACTAAGATAAAACCGATTTTTGATCAACTGCAAATTCAGTTAATTGCATTACCGCAAGAAAATAAAAGCATAAAAGATATTATTGATTTACTTAATCATCAAAATTAATAGGAGATTATTATTATTATGCCAGGCTTAAACAGAAGAGGACCAAATGGAGAAGGTTCACGAACAGGAAGAGGATTAGGTCGTTGCAACCCTCAAAACAAGGGAAAAACCGATGAAGAAATTTTGTGGGAACGTACAGAAAACGACTCTAACCAGGAAATTTTTTATGGCCGCGATCGGCAGCTCGGTTATGGGAAGGGGCGCGGATTAGGCAAAGGAAATGGTTTAGGATTAGGACGAGGAAAAGGTCCTCACCTGGGCCGAAATCGATGAATTTTATAAAAGGTTGTATGACAAAACGTACAACCTTTTTACAAGTCCAATATATTTTGAGTAAATAATTATAAAATCAATAGTTCTACAAATGAAACATGTATTTGCTATCCCATTAGAAAATGGATTTTTATCGCTGCATTTTGGGCATTGCCAGCAGTTTGCTATTGTTGAGGTCGAAAATGGCTCGATCACAAAACAAACATTAATCACACCACCACCTCATGAACCGGGATTACTCCCTGCTTGGCTTGCAGAAAAAGGGGTTACCGATATTATTGCTTCCGGAATAGGGCAAAAAGCAATCAATTTATTTCAACAACAACATATCAGGGTATATATGGGTGCTCCGCAAAAAAGCCCCACCGACCTGGTTTCCGATTGGATTAAAAAATCGCTTACTACCGGTGTCAATACCTGTGATCACTAAAAAATGGAAATAATGCCGAGAGAGGTGCACCTTCTTTTCAAAAAATATATTGGCAACAACGATCCGTATAAACTGTTCAAATGTCAAAGCAATGATATGGTTTTAGCAGGTATGACGATTTAAAAAAACAGTCGCCTCATCGGCAGCTCCTTTCTTCACGCCATTAAAACCGGCCTTCTACTATGTTGTCGCATTGTTCGGAAGAGTTTAAAAACCTTTTTTCACGGGCCGATATTGTCATTTCAAAAGGACAGGGAAACTTGGAAAGTTTGCTTCATTACCCAACAAAAAAAAAGTGTCATATCATTGCAGATATTTTAAGCGTTAAAAAAGGGGAATTCGTTGTTACACAAAACAGATTCAAAAATGAAAGTCGCTATAGCGAGTGGCAAAGGAGGGACGGGAAAAACCTTTATTTCGACTAACCTCTTTTGGACAGCACAACACACAGGAGTACCGACTACGCTGATTGACTGCGACGCCGAGGAACCCAATGTAAGTGAATTTCTCAGCGGAGAAGAACAATCAGTAGAGATAGTCATACAGCACGTTCCGCATATTAATGTGGAAGAATGTACTTTTTGCGGAAAATGTGCCGAATACTGCAACTATAATGCGATTCTGTTTTTGCCGGAAAATCACTTTATAAAGGTATTGCCAGACCTATGCCATGATTGTGGAACTTGTTCTTACGCCTGTGAAAACGGAGCCATTATTGAACAAGAAAAAACAATAGGAACTATAAAAATCAGTCTTGTCGGAAACTCTTCTTACATTATCGAAAGTCGTTTGGAGGTTGGAGAGCACTCACCTGTTTCCGTTATCAAAAAAGCCATAAAGGCAGCCGATTCTCAACATCTGATATTGCTGGATGCTCCTCCGGGTATTTCTTGTCCATTCATTACAACAGCAGAACAAGCCGATTTTATCATTTTAGTTACAGAGCCTACACCGTTTGGATTACATGACTTGGAACTCTCTATGAGTACCATTCAACAGCTTCAAAAACCTGTTGGTGTGATTGTTAATAAGTCGGGGCTTGGCAATCGTGATGTTTATCAATGGTTAGACGAAAACAAGATTCCCTTGCTGCTCGAAATTCCATTTAATAAAGACATTGCCCGTATATATTCGGAGGGGAAGATACTGGCAAAGGAAAATCCAGTATATCAAAAAATTTTCATGGATTTATTGAATAAAATAGTTAAAACGCTTTGGTCATGATGGAAATAGCAATTCTTAGTGGAAAAGGTGGAACAGGAAAAACAAGTCTGAGTGCAGCTTTAGCCACTATCCAACATCAGACGGTAGTTGCCGATTGCGATGTAGACACTGCAAATCTTTATCTGCTTTTAGAGCCCGAAAATTACGTCGAAAAAAATTTTTTGACGGGATATAAAGCGTTGATCGATTATGATTCCTGCAACCAATGTGGGCTATGCATCGATTATTGTCGATTCGATGCCATTGCTTATGTAAACGGACGTGTTACCATTTCCGAAACAGCCTGTGATGGGTGTAAGCTTTGTTCGCGGGTTTGTCCATCGCAATCTATTACCATGATCCCATCCGATAAAAGTTGCTGGTATATAGGGAACTATCGTAACGGAAAAATGATTCATGCCCGTTTAGCACCCGGAGAAGAAAATTCGGGAAAACTTGTCAACGTGGTGCGTGAACAAGCCCGTAATACCGCCAAAGAAACCGGCTGGAAAATTGTTATTATCGACGGTCCTCCCGGCACAGGCTGCCCGGTTATTTCCACGCTTACAGGAGTAAACAAAGTGATCATAGTAACAGAACCCACTCACTCGGGATTTCACGATTTGAAACGCATTGTAGATTTGACAAAAGAATTTAACATACCCACTTATATCGTTATCAACAAATATGATCTGAACGAAAATATGACAGACGAAATTCTTGTCTGGTGCTCCGAAATGGGACTTCCAGTGATCGGTAAAATCTCTTTCGAACCCCAAATCGTCGAAGCCATGCTCCAATGCAAAAGTATTGTCGAATGGGCTCCCGAAACACAAGCCGCAAAAGAAATATATGCCATTTACCAACAAGTGGTGAACATCAAAACAAATTAAAGCAACACATTGAAACAAATCAATTATGATCACATTTGGCCCGGTTCCATCAAGAAGGTTAGGCAATAGTCTCGGGATCAATAATATCCCGGTGAAAAAGATCTGTTCTTATTCATGTATCTATTGTCAATACAGAAGTTACTGCAATTGATCGGAAAAACCAACGCATCAAATTTACTAATCTGCTCACCAGGGGTATTATGGTAAATAAATATATGCAAACCAATGAATTATCTCAATCAAGGAAGAAATATTTCAATGATAGTAACCATTCCGCTTCAAATCAAATAAAAATATGTTGAATGAACCTTTAGCAAGAGTTAGGCGTTTATTTAGTATCTAAAAATAAACTTTAGATTTGATGCGAGTATTATACAACAGCATCAAAAAAATCTAAGCAATTACTAACCTTATAAAATGTAAAGAAAATGGGGAAAGAAGCAATTAAAGTAGCATCAGTTGATGTCGACAAACTGTTAGAAATGCTCAATGCAGCCCTCTCGGAAGAATGGCTGGCATATTATCAGTATTGGATTGGAGCCCAAGTAATGGAAGGGCCAATGAGAAGCGAAATAGAGCCTGAGCTTAAGACCCATGCTGAAGAAGAGTTAGAGCATGCAGAAAAGATCGCAGAAAGAATTATTCAATTAGGGGGTACACCTGTTCTCAATCCTCAAGAGTGGACAAAACTGTCACGTTGTGCTTATGAAGAACCTAGCGATCCCTACGTTGAAGTTATTCTTGAGCAAAACCTAAGAGGAGAACGATGTGCTATCCGACGCTACCAAGAGATTGCGGATTTTACCGATGGTAAAGATTACGCAACACACGAAATGGCCATAGACATTCTGGAAGATGAGTTGGAACACGAAGAAGATATCGAAGCCTGGTTGACCGATTTTGAACGAATGAAAGAAGAATTCAAGAAAATCGGAAAATAAAAAATGTATTGGAGGAATTTATTATGGGATGCGATACAGGTATAAAACCAAGGAAAAAAGCCCAACCACAAACAACAGAAATTCCAATTAATCAACAAATGGAGAAAAACATTATGAGTTCAACAATGGTTAGGCAAGAAATGCCAAAATTCACAATGGATGCATTCGATGCTAAAACGGGCCATTTTAAAACAATTTCGAGTGAGGATTATAAAGGAAAATGGGTAGTTATTTGTTTCTATCCGGCTGATTTTACTTTTGTTTGTCCTACCGAAATTGCAGCAATGAATGCAAAATACGACGAATTTCAGAAACTCAATACCGAAGTGCTTCCGGTTTCCGTTGATTCGAAATATTCTCACAAACGTTTTGTTGAAACAGAACCACTTCTAAAAGGATTAAAACTCACAATAGGTTCAGACAAAAACCACGAAGTAAGTCGTGCTTTTGGAGTACTTGTCGAAGAAGAAGGCGTTGCTCTCAGAGGCCGGTTTGTATTTAATCCCGATGGAATATGTGTGGCAGAGGAAGTTTTAGCCGATTCAGTTGGTCGAAATGTAAATGAATTACTCAGACAAATACAAGCATGGCAACATGCTGAAAAAACAGGAGAAGTTTGCCCTGCCAACTGGAGGCCGGGGAAAAAGACCCTACCGGTTAATACAGACGCTGAAAAAATGACAGGTCGAGTGGGTGATTATATCACAATAGAAGAAATTCTATCGTAACCCTAACATACGAAAAATCCTGAGTGTTGATCGTTCACTCAGGATTTTTTTTTGTTTATAATCGAAGGCATTCTTCAAAAATGCTGTTTCACTTCAACCGATATAAATGATTCTTATAGGGAAAGTTTCAATCCTGCAAAAAAGGTACGAGGCAACGAAGGCCCGTATATGTATCCCGAATCCCTGAAAGGACCCTGATCGAAATCGTTCTGATAACTGTTGAATATATTCTGAACGCCGGCATTCAATTGCAGTCGTGTATTGAAAGCCGGTTTAAAAACGTAAGCCACTTTAAACGACAAATCAAAAAAAGAAGGTGTAACCACTTCAGCATCTTCAGGAATGAAACCGGCAAAATGCTGAACCAACATACTACCTGTATAAATTCCCGAAAGCGAAAAACTCAGTTGGTCTTCCGGCAAATAATTCGCTGTAAAATACCCATATCGATCGGGTGTCCGGAACATTCTACGTTGAGGAGCAATATGCTCGTTGTCACTCCAAGTTTCCGGCTCATCGTATGTACTTCGCTGAAAAGTAACCCCCATCTGAATTTCAATTGGACGGATGGGTACAATTTTACCTTCAATATTAACACCTTTGACTACTGCCCCCGACCCGTTCCTTCGTTCCAACAGGATATTCCCCTGATCGTCTTGCCCAATTTTCTCCAGTAAAAAGACATCTTTCAGATGAGTATAGAAACCCTCAATCAATACATTCGTATGGACAGTACCAAAGGTTTTATAAAAATCGGCCGAAAAATTAACCGTATTCGATCGCTCCTCCTCTAAATCGGGCGCCAACCGTATAATACTCACATCCCCGCCCACAGCGGTAATATGCAAATCCTCGTCAAACGCCTGCGGTGCCCTGAACCCGGTTGAATATCCTGCACGCAGTCCGATAAACGGCTTCGGATTATACCTCACGTTGATGCGCGGACTAAAAATGGCATCTTTTATCAAATTGTGTTTGTCCAATCGTCCACCCAACAAGATGCTTGTAGTTGCATTTTTCCATTCGTTCTGCAGAAAAAAGCTTTTTGTATTTACTTTTTGATGCAACAACCGATCGTATCCCGGCATTCTGTCGGTCATTTCATTATAATTATACTCCTGTCCGAAAGTCAATTCTGCCGGCATAAATCCCAACTTATCCATGGAAAAGTGATACTGAAAACCCTCCATAAAAGTTTTATCGTTTGTCTTTCCATAAGCATTGGGATCGCATTGTGTGCCATAATAGCTTTTACGACCAATTATTTGCCCTGATAAATACACATTCAATTTATGTTTATAATTTTTCGAGAAAAAGTCATAACCCACGTTTCCCGAATGAATATTGTGCTCGGTTTGTTCGGTAATATCGGTTTCGTGAGGAGGTTTATCGAGCCGATTTCCACCCCGACGAAATTCGTTAATCGTATGGTATTCAAATGTAAATTTATTATGAATATTCACATTGTAATACCCCCTTAATCCCAAGTTTGTGCCGCGTAGTTTGCTAATCTCGGTAAATCCGTCATCATCGTAGTCAAAACCATCCCGGTTGCGCGATGCGCCGAAAAACACAACACCGGTCTTCAGGTCTTCCGACACCAATGAGGCATTCATTAACAGATTGTTATCGGCCGTATTGCCCCAAATTAAATTGGTGGTATTGGATACCGAAAGCGAATTGGATTTCGGTTCTTTCGTGATAATATTGATGGTTCCGGCAATAGCATTCGATCCGAATAATGCCGAACCGCCTCCGCGTATCACTTCAACCCGCTCAATCATATTAGCAGGAATTTGCTCAATCCCATACACCCCTGCAAGAGCACTGAAAATAGGACGACTATCAATAAGAATCTGTGAATAAGGCCCTTCGAGACCATTAATACGCACTTGCTGAAACCCACAATTCTGGCAATTGGTCTCAACGCGCAACCCCGGTTGAAAATTCAGGCACTGAGCCAGCGTAACAGAATTTGTATTCTCAAATTGTAAAGGAGTAATTACATTGACAATCACAGGAGCCTCCTTACGTTTTGTTTCGGTTCTATTAGCCGACACCACTAGTGTTCCCAACATAATGGGGTCTTCTTCGATTTCGAAATTAATCTCCTGACTCTCGCCTTTTCTTAATCTAACAGGTTGTTCAATTGTTTTATAACCTATTCCCGAAACCACCAACACATGTTCACCTTCCGGCAAATTCTTCAAATAGTAATGCCCTGACAAATCGGTAGAAGTTCCAATGGTTGTACCTTTCAAAGTAACGGCAATATAAGGGATGTGTTTCTTTGTCGTTTTATCGACCACATGACCAAAAATGTTTGCATCGCTACCATTTTGCGAAAATAGCATTGCCCATGCAAAGAGCATGGATATAAAAATCGTTATAATTTTTTTCATTATGATAAATTGTTAAAAATTACACAATAAGGAAGTATGGCGACTTTATGCAGACGCTAAAAGTCGATTTTAGGGAAAAATTTACCCTAATAAAATCGGTTGTGTAATTTTTAAAGGAGGAGCACGCAGGCCATTTGCACGAATGTGCACCTGCAAAAGATAAGGGAAACTGTTTTTTCGGTAGGTATGATAATGTAAATATCGATTAAAAACCCCTAACGAAATTGCGGAGAACAATCCCGTAAAGAAGAAATGCGAAAGGGAAAAGATAGTACCCAATGCTTGGATACTATGTTGATGACCGCCCACTTTATCTCCTCCGGAAGGGAAATAGATATGCGAATGGACAACGGTTTTTCCATCAACAATGTGAGTATGAGGGAAAAAAGAAGTGCTTACATAATAACTTGCAAAAAGTGCAAGTAAAAAATAAGCCGATATTTCTCTAAGACGTTGTCTCATTACAAGTGACAAATATACACCCTGATTTTTCTAAAAATCGTCTGGTTCGGTTTTCATGGCAGTAGCAGTTACTTGAAAAAAATCCACATCGAAATTCGCCAACAGCATCTCAATGAATTTAGCATGATACACCGTGTATAATTTCGAAGAAATATGCTTGCGATCTTTTCGTTTTATCAGTCCAAATCTTAATTCATTGTCATCTACCCATATCTGAGGTTTAAAAAAAGCCTCGTTTTTCCATAATAAAGGAGAGTGCGTAAGACGACCATCGTCAGTACGCACCCATTTATCGACTTTTTTATTATCGATAGCATCGTAAATTTTATCGAGCAAAAGGTCAGGATTATCCGTTTTAATAATGATAGCCATAAGCAAACAACATCACTGCAAATTGCTCCGATAGCTATCCAGAGCAGCTTTTACCGAACCGTGAAGCAAAAGCAGATTTTTAGCTTGATCATAACTTAATCCCAATTCCTCTACCAGTATACGCGTACCTCTGTCAATCAGCTTTTGGTTGGTGAGTTGCATGTTCACCATCCGATTCCCTTTCACTCTACCCAATTTAATCATCGTGGTTGTGCTGATCATATTCAGCACCAGTTTCTGTGCCGTTCCTGCTTTCATTCGTGTACTCCCCGTCACATACTCCGGTCCCACGATAGGTTCAATCTTGATTTCGGCTTCTGCCGCCACAGGCGAATCGGGATTACAACAGATAGCAGCCGTAAGAATACCGTTTTCACGTGCTTTTCGCAAAGCACCAATTACATAAGGAGTCATCCCGGATGCAGCAATGCCCACCACCGTATCGGTTTTATTCACATTATATGCCTGTAAATCTTCCCAACCTTTTTCCATATCATCTTCGGCAGCCTCCACGGCATTGCGCAAAGCAACATCGCCACCGGCTATTATTCCGATCACAAAAGTATTGGGTATGCCATACGTAGGCGGAATTTCCGATGCATCCAATACCCCCAGCCTGCCACTTGTGCCCGCACCAATGTAAAACAATCGTCCCCCTCGTTTCATCCGCTCAACAATTCCTGCTACAAGTTTTTCAATTTCGGGAATAGTTTCTTTTACTGCCGGTGGCACTTTGTGGTCTTCCTGATTAATTTCCGTAAGAATATCGCGTATCGATTTCTTTTCCAAATTATCGTACAATGAAGGTTGTTCCGTTATTTTAATAAAAGCCATATTGATTGATTGATTTAAATATTCATTAAACGTCTTTTTATGTTCATCCAAATGCATAAGACATCAGAGAGAAGCATAATATTTTACCAAGCCTTCCATAGGAGAAGCATAAACGATGCCGATCCGCATTCCTTTCTCTGTTGCTATACTTTTCAAATAATCGATGTAATAAAAAGCAATTGACCCTACAAAATTAACCTTATTTTCTTGATAATTATACTGCATGACGTTTCTTTCAAAAAAATCGGAAAAACTTTTATCAACAATACGCCGTATAGTGGGATCTTCAATATTTTCCAAAATAAACGGAGAAAGACTTGCCAAAAATCGGCTCGGAAAAGGCTGTTTATATACTCTATCGATGATGATGGCCTGCGTAAGCCCATATTGCTCAAGCAACTTATCTTTTAAACCCGGAGAGAGCCGGTTTTTAAGCGCATCACTTACCAGCAATTTACCCAATACGGCCCCACTTCCCTCATCGCCAAGGATAAAACCCAGAGGAGGAACTTGTTTGATAATCTTTTCCCCATTCCATTCACACGAATTACTCCCTGTACCAAGAATGCACGCTATCCCCGCCTCACGCCCGCAAAGTGCATGAGCAGCCGCAATAAGATCGCTATATACCTCAATAGTCTCTATCGGCAACGACCTTTGGATCGCACTGCGCACGACCGCTGTCTTTTCGGGAATACAACCACTTCCGTAAAAGTAAACAGCACCTATCGAACGGTTACTCAAACGAGGCTGTACATTCTTTTGAATTTCTTCGGCAATTTCGTCCTCTGACTGATAAATCGGACTGATGCCTTTACTCGTAAACCGCAAAAGAATTTCCCCATTTTTTACTACACACCAATCGGTTTTCGTAGCGCCGCTGTCGGCAATCAAAATCTCTTTCATAATTTTATCATTTAAATACCGAGTCCCTTCCACAAAGTAGGTTTATACCATTTTGCAGCAGACTCGATACCGCAGCTAAAAATTAAATCTTAATGTAAATATCTTTCTTATATAAAATATACCCGAATGCCCAGCAAAGAGTTACAAACAACAGCGCATAAAGCAACGAACCAAAATAGTTGCCCGCCCACGGCTGAAGTAAAACGGTGTAAATATATCCTTTCAACGAAATGGTTTCTCCGAGATGGGAAACTTTGATATTTCCGATGATATTTGCAAGCACTCCCGACAAAACATAAATAAACAGCGGATTTATCCCAAAAGCATGGAAAAAGCGACACCATTTATCTTTCTTTTCGATATCGATAATCCAGATGAGCAACCCCAACAGTTGGGCAGCAAAACCCGTCGTTACCAAAACAAATGTAGGACTCCATATCTTTTTGTTGATCGGGCAACCGTACTGCAGCAATAAACCCGAAAAAGCAAGAATCGTTCCCCAAATCATAATTTTTTCTACTCGCGTATGATTGTCTTTGTTCTCCACAATCAGCTTACCGAACAAAAATCCGATGAGTACATGGGCAATGGAAGGAAGGGTACTCAACAACCCTTCGGGATCGAAAGCAATGGGATTTCCTGCCGCATCCACATCTTTATACATATGATTCACGCCGAGAACCGCTTTATCGACAAGGGCAACGATGTTGTTTTCCGATTTTTCAAAACCGTTTCCAAACAATAAGATCAAAAAATATCCTACCAAGAGGGTCACAATCACCCAAATCAAACTTTTATGATCGAACAGCACTGCAGCCAATGCCGCAAACCCATAGGCCAAAGCCAACCGCTGCAGAACACCCAAAATACGTAATGTATCGAAAGGGTTGACAACAGCAGCCACAATATTTTCACCCGAAGCCAAACCACGGCAGAACGAACCAAACCAATTTAAAGCCAATCCAATGAGAAACATCAACACCGTTCGGCGAACAATTTTCAGAATACATGTCTTCGTGGGACGAAAGTCGAATTTTCGAAGCGAAAAAAACGTTGACACCCCCATGATAAACATAAAAAAGG
>CAYUIY010000033.1:0-21975 GCA_964444915.1 uncultured Dysgonomonadaceae bacterium | reverse complement strand
CTACAAATTTACCTACAATAAATGATATATCAAAACATATTGCGTTAAACTTTATCGAATTAAAAGTATTATAATATACATATAAATAGACGGTTAGTTTTATTGAATCGAATTCCGATAAATTGTACGGGTAGTACCCCAGCTTCCGCAAAATAAGCCGCCCTATTAGGCGGCATTTTTATTTTATTGCAACCTGTAAACCATTTTTTCTTACAAAATTCCGCAAAAAATCACGCAGAAAATGAATTTTCATTATATTTGCGCAGATTTTTGTTCAAAAAGTAAAAATATAGTTTATGAATAATTCTCTATCTGCCCGAATAACAATGCTTTCCCCCTCGGAAACATTTGCCATGTCGCAAAAAAGTAATGAACTGAAAGCCCAGGGTGTTGACGTAATCAATTTAAGTGTCGGCGAACCCGATTTCAATACTCCAGACCACATAAAAGAAGCTGCAAAAAAAGCCATAGACGATAATTTTACTTTCTATTCGCCTGTTCCCGGCTACCTTGATTTGCGAAAAGCCATATGCGAAAAACTGAAAAGAGAAAATAATCTTGATTTTACACCCGATCAGATTGTTTGTTCCAATGGTGCAAAACAATCCATTTGCAATGTATTACTCGCATTGATAGACAAAGACGATGAAGTAATTATTCCCGCACCCTACTGGGTCAGTTATCCCGAAATGGTAAAATTAGCAGAGGGAAAATCGGTTTTTATAGAAGCAGGCATTGAACAAAATTTTAAAATTACCGCAGAACAACTGGAAAAAACAATCACTCCCAAAACAAAAGCCTTTATTCTTTGCTCCCCTTCCAATCCAACAGGGAGTGTTTACACCAAAGAAGAACTGGAGAAGTTGGCAAATGTTCTAGCTGCTCATCCTCAAATATTCGTGATCTCGGATGAAATTTACGAACACATCAATTATATCGGGAAGCACGAAAGCATCGCTCAGTTTGAAAAGATTCGACAACAGGTCATCGTGGCAAACGGTGTATCAAAAGCCTACGCAATGACAGGATGGCGTATTGGTTGGATTGCTGCCCCCACATGGTTGGCATCGGCTTGCAACAAACTACAAGGACAATATACATCGGGCCCGTCATCCATCTCACAAAAAGCTGCCTTAGCTGCTTATACGGGTGATCAAACATGCGTGGAAACGATGCGTCAAGCTTTTGAAAGAAGAAAAAAACACATCGTGAATCTCCTCAAAGAAATTCCAAATTTAAAAGTTTACGATCCGATGGGGGCTTTCTATATTTTTCCTCAATGCGACAGTTATTTCGGAAAATCGCATAACGGAAAAATCATCAAGAGTGCATCCGATTTGGCCATGTATTTACTCGAAGAAGCGCACGTAGCCTGCGTAGGCGGTGCGGCATTTGGTGCACCTACATGCATCCGATTATCGTATGCGACATCCGATGAAAACATCACCAAAGCTATCGCCCGTATAAAAGAAGCATTAACAAAACTTACATAAAGAGAAGGGCCAGCCGACTTACTCAAGACCGGCCCCTTTCCTCTTTTTTATCAAAAAACAGCTTTGATCATTACGGGAAAATGATCGGATGGAAATCGAGCGTATTGTTGCTCATTAAGTACACCGTATTTTGTAACCGCAATATTTTTGGTTACCCAAATATAATCGATTCTGTCTTTCATAGGTGAATGCAAATTAAACGAATTAAAAGTACCAACTGTTCCATAAGGAGATTGCCGGGTAACATGATATGAATCCTTTAGTTTACCGCTGTCGTAAATAATCCGAATAGGTTCATCCTCGGGAATGGAATTGAAATCACCGGTACAAAATACCGGCATATCTCTTGCAATATCTTGTATTCTTTTTAATAACAGCAGCGATGAATTTCTCCGAGCAACACGCCCTTCATGGTCATAATGCAAATTAAAAACATAAAACTCTTTCCCCGATTTTTTATCCTTAAATTTTGCCCACGAACATATCCGGTTGCAACACGTCGCATCCCACCCCTTACTTGGAATATCAGGTGTTTCAGAAAACCAAAAATCACCTTTTTCAATTACTTCAAAACGATCTTTCTTATACAGAATTGCCGAATGCTCGCCGGCCTCCTTTCCGTCATCGCGCCCTACTCCCACATAAGCATAATTGCCCAACTCCAGGATATCGTCTAACTGATGTTTAAAACCCTCCTGGGTACCGCAAATATCAAAATCGTGAAAACGAATTAATCCCTTTACCATCTCCTTTCTTTTAGACCAAGCATTTTCTCCATCGTTCGGCGTATCCATACGTAAATTGAACGTTGCTACATGCAACATGCACTTTTTCTTGTTTTGAGCAAAAGCCATTAATGACATAATGGCTAGAGCAAGACAAAATAAAAAAGTCATTGTTTTTTTCATACCTCTATTGCTTTTTATTATTATGCAAAGCTATTCAATTTTCCCACTAATTGACGATTTTTGATTGCTAATTTTCAATTTATCACTACCTTTGCAATTTAAATTTTATAAGAGGGCATAATTTAAAATATGAAAAAGAAATTTTCGGAGTATAATCAATTGAATCTTTCAGAGGTCAACAAAGAAGTATTAAAAACATGGGACGAAAAAGACATTTTCCAAAAGAGTCTGGAAATTCGTAAAGGGCATCCACACTTTGTATTTTATGAAGGACCTCCTTCAGCAAACGGAATGCCGGGCATTCATCACGTTATGGCTCGTTCCATAAAAGATATTTTCTGTCGCTATAAAACCATGAAAGGATTCCTTGTAAACCGAAAAGCCGGATGGGATACCCACGGTTTGCCTGTAGAACTGGGGGTAGAAAAAATGTTGGGTATTACTAAAGAAGATATCGGAAAAAAAATTTCTGTAGAGGAATTCAATGCTACCTGCAAAAGGGAAGTAATGAAATACACGAAAGAATGGGAAGACCTTACCCGAAAAATGGGTTACTGGGTAGATATGAAAAATCCGTACATCACATACGATAACCGTTACATCGAAACACTTTGGTATTTGCTCAAAGATTTATACAATAAAGGATATCTTTACAAAGGGTATACCATTCAGCCTTATTCTCCGGCTGCCGGGACCGGACTGAGCACACATGAGCTGAATCAACCCGGCTGCTATCGTGATGTAAAAGATACGACGTGCACGGCACAATTCAAGATTAAAGATCCATTTCCGGAAATGGCACAATTTGGTGACCCTTTTTTCTTGGCATGGACTACAACGCCGTGGACTTTGCCGTCGAACGTATTACTGGCCGTCAACCCTGATATTGAATATACAGCAGTACAAACCTATAATCCCTATACCGGGAAACCCATGACTGCTGTACTTGCAAAAGATAGAATACCTGTCTATTTCCCCGATAAAAACAAAAATTTATTACTCGAAGATTATAAACCCGGTGATAAAAATATCCCCTTCAGGGTATTGGAGAAAACATGGAAGGGAGCAGAGCTGGCAGAAATGCATTACGAACAGCTTATACCTTGGGTAAAAGCTTCCGATAATGCCTTTCGGGTGGTTACGGCCGATTTCGTTACCACGGAAGAAGGTACAGGCATCGTACATATTGCTCCCACATTTGGTGCAGACGATGCCAGAATTGGAAAAGAATACAATGTGCCGGGGTTAATGTTAAAGGATAAAGACGGCAACCTCCGCCCGATGGTCGACTTGACAGGAAAGTATTTCAGCTTGGAAGATCTCGATCCCGATTTTGTGAACAATAACGTTAATGTCAAGTTATACAGCGAATTCGCAGGACGATATGTGAAAAATGAGTACGACGAAACACTTACAGAAGACGACCCCACACTTGATATCGATCTTTGTGTGATGCTTAAGCAGCAAAATAAAGCATTCCGTATCGAAAAGCAAGTGCACCCCTATCCGCATTGCTGGCGCACCGATAAACCCGTTTTGTATTATCCATTAGATAGTTGGTTTATTCGCACCACCGCTTGCAAAGAGCAAATGATTGAACTCAACAAAACAATTAATTGGAAACCGGCTTCAACCGGTACAGGACGTTTTGGTAAATGGCTCGAAAACCTGCAAGATTGGAATCTGAGTCGTAGTCGTTATTGGGGAACGCCTCTGCCTATCTGGCGTACAGAAGACGGAAAAGAAGAAAAGTGCATCGGATTGGTTGAAGAATTATTTTGTGAAATGCAAAAAGCATTGGATGCAGGTGTGATGAAGGAAATTCCTTGGGAGGATCTCGACCTGAAAAATTGCAAAGAAATACCTTATGACAAAATAGATCTGCATCGTCCCTATGTGGATAATATCATTTTGGTATCCGATAGTGGAAAACCTATGAAGCGTGAAACCGATTTAATTGATGTATGGTTCGATTCGGGAGCAATGCCGTTTGGTCAGGTTTTCTATCCTCACATTTCAGAAGAAGAATTTCGGAAAGTCTATCCGGCCGATTTTATAGCCGAAGGGGTGGATCAAACCCGTGGTTGGTTCTTTACACTTCACGCCATTTCTACAATGGTAAAAGATAGTGTTGCATTTAAAAACGTAATAGCTAATGGACTAGTACTTGACAAAAACGGGAATAAGATGTCGAAACGGTTGGGTAATGCTGTGGATCCTTTTGAAACAATCGAGAAATACGGTTCCGATCCATTACGTTGGTACATGATCACCAATGCATCGCCTTGGGAAAATCTGAAATTCGATATCGAAGGCGTGGAAGAGGCGTGTCGCAAATTTTTTGGAACACTCTATAACACCTATTCCTTCTTTGCCCTATATGCTAACGTGGACGATTTTTATAATCAATATCCCCCAATTCCCATAGAGAAACGTCCCGAAATCGATCGCTGGATCATTTCCGAGCTGAATACGCTTATCAAAGAAGTAGATGAAAATTTTGAAACCTATGAACCCACCAAAGCCGGACGTGCAATTACCGATTTCGTAATCGATAACCTCAGCAATTGGTACGTTCGCCTTAATCGCAAACGTTTCTGGGGAGGAGGAATGACTGATGACAAACTTTCGGCTTATCAAACGCTCTATCAATGTCTGATTACCGTAGCTAAACTTATGGCGCCTATTGCTCCGTTTTATGCCGATAAGTTGTATCTGGATTTGATAACGGTAACAGGGAGCGAGAATTTTGAATCGGTACATTTGGCCGATTTCCCCAAAGCCGATGAAAATCATATCGACAAAAAACTGGAAGAACAAATGTACTTGGCAAAGGTAACCTCGTCCATTGTGCTATCCTTACGCCGGAAAGTAAACATCAAGGTACGCCAACCCTTATCCCAAATCATAATCCCCACGGTGGACAAAACGCAAAAACAAAATATCGAAGCCGTAAAATCGCTTATTCTGAACGAAGTAAACGTAAAAGAACTGAATTTTGCAGATTCTACCACCGATATGTTGGTAAAAAGGGTAAAACCCGATTTTAAAAAGCTCGGTCCCCGTTACGGAAAGATCATGAAACGACTCGTACCAATTCTTCAAGAAATATCGCAAGACGACATCAACATACTTGAAAAAGGCGGTATACTGACATTCAATATAAATGGTCAACAAATTGAAATACGACGAGATGATGTGGAAATAATTTCCGAAGACATTCCTGGTTGGTTGGTAGGCACAGGAGACAAAATTACGGTAGGGTTGGATATCACTATTACTGATCAATTGCGAAAAGAAGGAATTGCACGCGAATTGGTAAATCGGATTCAAAACCTTCGAAAAGCAAAGGATTTTGAAATCACAGATAGAATATCGGTTGAAATATCAACAAATCCGATGTTTGACGAAGCCATCCGAGAAAATGCGGAATATATTAAATCGCAAGTATTGGCAAATAATATCCTTTTATCATCCGAAAATTTAGAAGATGAAATAGAAATCGACGATCAAACATTAACCATTACCATCAAGAAGATCAATTGAAAATTGATAGTTTATGTGTATATTTGAACAAAATTCTAGAAGAATGCGTTAGAATACCATCATTGGACAAAAAATAGTAGAAAAACAGAAAAAGAGAGGAAGCTATGAGCGAAAAAACAAGATATTCAGAAGAGGAACTAGAAGAATTCCGAATCCTAATAAACGAAAAATTAGAGCAGGCAAAACGCGAATATGAAATGCTACGTGCAGCAGTGATGAATGCTGATAGCAACGACACAACAGACACTTCTCCAACATTCAAAATTCTAGAAGAAGGAGCATCCACATTATCAAAAGAAGAAGCGGGGAGATTAGCACAACGTCAATTAAAATTTATCCAAAATCTTCAGGCTGCTCTCATACGTATTGAGAACGGAACATATGGAATTTGCCGTGAAACAGGCAAACTCATTCCCAAAGAACGTCTTCGTGCCGTACCTCATGCTACACTGAGCATAGAAGCAAAAAAAGCCAGAAATAAATAATGGACGTCTTACATATTAATAGATCCGTTATCGCGAAAGGGAAATCTTTTTTCCCCTCCGTGAAGAGATTTATATGAGACAATTATCTCTATATGAAAAATAAAATACCCAAGAGCCTTATAGCCATATTGGTCGTTTTTTTGGTTCTCTTGATCGACCAGCTCACAAAAATATGGGTAAAGACACACATGGGGCTTTATGATTCAATTAATATAACCCCATGGTTCAAAATTTATTTTGTGGAAAATAACGGTATGGCTTTCGGAATAGAAGCTGTAGGGAAGTTATTCCTTTCGGCCTTCCGAATTATTGCCGTTATCGCAATCATTATTTATTTGAACAAACTTATCAAGCAAGACTACAAAACAGGATACATTGTTTGTATATCACTTATACTGGCAGGCGCTTCGGGAAACATTATAGATAGCGTATTTTATGGCGCTATTTTCGAAGCAAGTTACCCTGGTCATGTCGCTTCATTTGTCCCTTTTGGTGAAGGGTATGCACCTTTGTTGCACGGCAAAGTGGTGGACATGCTTTATTTCCCTATTATCGAAACTACAATTCCCGATTGGATACCTCTAGTAGGAGGAAAAGAGATATTGTTTTTCCGTTTCATTTTCAATATTGCCGATGCTTCCATCACAATTGGTGTAATTATATTATTACTGTTTTATCGCAAAACATTATCTTACTCTCTTTTATCGAAAAAAGAAAGAGAAAATCTTGCAAAAAAGAAACTCGCCAAAGAACAAGGGATAAACAGTGAAACATAGAGTTTTAGCATATGTATTTTTCATCACGGCATCAGCCATTCTTATCTCTTTTTGCAGCCGACCTAAAGAAGTACTGAGCAAAAAAGAGATGGAAAAACTTTTATACGATATCTATATTGCCGAAACGCTTATGGAAAACGATTATGCAACATTCGATACTCCTGAAAAAAAAGAAGCTTTTATACAACAAGTTTTCCGCAAGCATGGGATTACAGAATCACAATGGGACACATCACTTTCTTGGTATGCTGATCGTATTGATATTTACCTTAAAATAAACGATTCAGTAAAGTCACGCATTTTACGCCAACAAAAAGATATTGAACGGCAAATAGCACAACAACGTTCTCACGAACAAGAAATAAAAAGAAAAAAACAATCTCCTTCTTATATTCCTCAATTATACGCCTTTGACTTCATGGGGAGAGGCGACGGCTTTTCTTTTCGACTGGATACAGCAGAAATTTCCAGACAAATTAATCAAAACAATTTTGACTTCCGTTTTGACGTCATCGGGCTATCGCAACAAAACCTGCCTAAGCTAACCTCAATGCTTATCCTTGAATATAGCGATACGATCATATACAAAACCAAATCTATCACGGCAAACCAAACCTATTCGATGAGTGCATCAAAATACTTACCGAACGACACATTACGCCAATTGTCTGGCTTCATTCATTTACAAGACAAAATAAACCTGTTCAAGGGGATTCAAATTTATAATATATCTCTTGGGAAAAAAGACAATTTTCAACAGACAAAAAAATCTCTTCCACATCACGAATCAAAGAAACAATAACCTATAATAATCGGGATCAAATAAATAATAATTTATACTTTTGCTTTCTTTCTATCAAAAAGAAAAACATTATAAAATATTGATCAGCATGCCAAATACCCAAAATCAAACAAAAAAGAGAGTTTACACCTTCGGTAACGGAGCTGCTGAAGGTCGCGCCGACATGAAAGACTTGCTCGGCGGAAAAGGAGCCAATTTGGCCGAAATGAATTTAATCGGGCTTCCTGTTCCTCCCGGTTTCACCATTACTACTGAAGTATGTATCGAATATAACAAATTAGGAAAAAAACACATTGTTGAATTATTGAAACCGGAAGTTGAAAAAGGCATGGCTCACATTGAATCCATTATGGGAACCAAGTTTGGCGATAAAGAAAATCCCTGTTTGGTATCGGTGCGTTCAGGCGCACGCGTTTCGATGCCGGGAATGATGGATACCGTGCTCAATCTAGGAATAAACGATGATATTGTAGAAGGGATTGCAAAAAAATGGAATAACGAACGTTTCGCTTGGGATTCTTACCGTCGATTTATACAAATGTATGGAGATGTGGTACTTGGCATGAAGCCTAAAAACAAAGAAGACATCGATCCTTTTGAAGAGATCATGGAAAAACTTAAAACTTCCAAAGGAATTAAACAAGATACGGAATTAACCGTTGATGATCTGAAAACATTAGTCATCCAATTTAAAGAAGCCGTAAAAAAAAATACCGGAAAGGATTTTCCTGAAGATCCAAGGGAGCAACTATGGGAAGCCATTATTGCCGTATTCGATAGTTGGAAAAACGAACGGGCTGTTCTTTATCGTAAGCTAAATAATATCCCTGAAGAGTGGGGAACTGCCGTAAACGTACAAGCCATGGTTTTCGGAAACATGGGAAATACATCGGCTACAGGCGTTGCTTTTACACGTGATCCTGCCACAGGAGAAGATATTTTCACAGGAGAGTATCTGCTCAATGCACAGGGCGAAGATGTCGTAGCCGGTATCCGCACACCATTGCAAATTACACTAGAAGGTTCTCGCCGATGGGCAAAATTACAGGGGATTTCGGAAGAAGAACGTGCACTAAAATATCCATCTCTGGAAGAAACGATGCCAGAATGCGCCAAAGAGCTTTTCGAGATCCAACGAAAACTTGAAGAATATTTCAAGGACATGCAGGATATTGAATTTACTATCCAGCAAGGCAAACTATGGATACTGCAAACCCGCGCAGGAAAACGTACCGGCACTGCGATGGTACGAATTGCTATCGATATGTTTCATCAGGGATATATCAATGAAAAGACAGCGATCAAACGTTGCGTTCCTGAAAAACTGAATGAATTACTCCATCCAGTCTTTGATGAAGAAGCTCTAAAAAAAGCATCCATTCTCACCTACGGACTGCCCGCATCGCCCGGAGCTGCAACAGGACAAATTGTCTTTCATCCCGAAGATGCAGAAAAATGGCACAAAGAAGGCAAAAAAGTAATACTCTGCCGCATAGAAACTTCTCCGGAAGACCTTCGGGGTATGAATGTAGCCGAAGGAATCCTTACTACACGTGGCGGTATGACCTCCCATGCCGCGGTAGTTGCCCGCGGAATGGGAAAATGCTGCGTTTCGGCAGCTAACGACCTGATTATCGACTATAAAACAAAAACACTTTCGGTGAAAAACCGCACCTTAAAAGAAGGTGACTGGATCTCACTAGACGGTTCTACAGGATATGTTTACGAAGGGAAAATACCCACAAGAGAAGCCGAAATAACAGGGTATTTTGCCGAACTAATGGAGCTTTCCGACAAATATGCACGGCTGAAAGTGCGCCAGAATGCCGATACCCCACGCGATGCCACCATCGGACTCCGCTTTGGCGCTTGCGGCATAGGACTTTGTCGTACGGAACACATGTTTTTCGAAGGAGATAAAATCAAAAGTATGCGTGAAATGATTCTTGCGAAAGACGAAATTGGTCGTCGCAAAGCCTTGTCTAAACTATTGCCTCTCCAACGAAATGATTTTATCGAGATCTTTGAAGTTATGAACGGGTTACCGGTTACCATTCGTCTATTAGATCCTCCATTGCACGAATTCGTCCCCCATGACGAATCAGGGCAACGCGAGATGGCTAAAATCATGAATCTCTCTTATGAAGAAGTGCATGCTCGCGTAAACAGCTTGCTCGAAGCAAATCCCATGCTCGGACTACGTGGTTGTCGTGTAGGAATACTTTATCCCGAAATCACCGAAACGCAAACCCGTGCTATTTTTGAAGCTGCACTGGATCTGAAAAAAAAGGGTATTAAAATAATCCCCGAAATCATGGTTCCCCTCACTAGTATTGTAACCGAATTCGATACTCAAAAGGCTGTAATTGAACAAACAGCAAAAATGGTGTTTGCTGAAAAAGGCGATTCAATCGATTATACAATCGGCACAATGATTGAAGTTCCTCGTGCTGCCCTTACTGCATCCGAAATAGCAGGCAGTGCCGAATTTTTCTCATTTGGAACTAACGATCTTACTCAAATGACCTTTGGATACAGTCGCGACGACTCAGGTAAATTTTTACCCTTGTATATAGAAAAAGGCATTTTAAAGCAAGATCCTTTTGCCGTTCTCGATCAAACCGGAGTCGGGGAACTCGTTGAAATAGCAGTTGTTCGCGGACGTAAAACACGTGACAATCTCAAATGCGGCATTTGCGGTGAACATGCAGGCGAACCCACATCGATAAAGTTCTGTCATAAAGTGGGATTAGATTATGTTTCATGCTCACCCTATCGTGTGCCCATAGCTCGATTGGCAGCAGCACAAGCAGCCTTGGAAGAAGATTAACTTTATTCACTTTTTTGACTGCCAAACGATTTTGCTATTAATGATATTATCACTATTTTTACATTACTATTTTAAAGGAGAAATTTTTATGAAACAAGTGATAAAGATATTTTTTCTATTTATAGCATTATTTACTACCCAATATATTATTTCACAAAACAACATCATCGACGAAATTGTATGGGTAGTAGGCGATGAAGCTATCCTGAAATCAGAAGTTGAAGAATATCGCAAAGAAATGCTGATGCAGAATCAACGAATCGACGGCGATCCTTATTGTTTTATACCGGAACAATTAGCCGTAAACAAATTGTTTCTCGACCAAGCCAAACTAGACAGCATTAATGTTGAAGAGGGCGAAGTAAATCGGATAGCTGAACTGTATATAAATGAATACATAGCCAATATTGGTTCGGCAGAGAAAGTAGAGGAATATTTTCAGAAGAATATGAGTTCTATTCGTGAAGATACGCGAAGAATGGTGCGCGAGAGTCAACTTATCCAGGGCGTTCAGCAAAAACGATTCGGCGATGTCACCTTGTCCCCGTCGGAAATACGGAAATTCTACAACAAGCTTCCGCCGGACAGCATTCCTTTTATTCCTACGACAGTAGAAGTGCAGATTATAACGGCAAACCCCACCATCCCCTTGAGTGAAATTGATGCCGTAAAAGCACGTTTGCGCGATTTTACCGAACAAATAACCAGTGGTAAGGCTAGTTTTTCGACATTGGCACTGCTTTATTCCGAAGATCCGGCATCTGCGGTACGAGGCGGCGAATTAGGTTTTTCGGATCGGTCATCGTTTGTTCCTGAGTTTGCAAACGTTGCTTTCTCATTAAGAGATCCAAACAAAGTTTCAAACATTGTAGAAACCGAATACGGATTTCATATCATTCAACTCATCGAAAGAAGAGGGGATAGAGCTAATTTTCGGCATATTTTATTAAAGCCCAAGGTTCCAAAAGAAGAATTAGACAAAGCTCTTCTTCGACTCGATTCCGTCAAAACTGCTATTGAAGAAAAGAAATTTACATTTGAAGAAGCGGCAACATTCATATCTGCCGACAAAGATACCCGTAACAATAAAGGTATCATGGTAAATTCTAACCGGCAGAGCAATTACTATGGTACATCCCGTTTTCAATTGGACGAACTCAATCAAGATATTGCAAACGTAATCGGTAACATGAAAGTGGGCGAAATTTCCGACCCCTTTATCATGCTCGATAAAAACGGGAAGCAGGTTGCCGCTATAGTAAAAGTAACCAACCGTATTGAAGGGCACAAAGCCAATCTCAATAACGACTATCAAATCATAAAAGCACTGGCCGAAAATGCCCGTAGACAAGAAATGATAGATCAATGGTTGCGTGAAAAAATAAAAAACACGTATGTGCGGATTGATCCCGCATGGAGAAATTGCGACTTTAAATACCCGGGATGGATAAAATAAGGTATCGGATCGTTCGTTAAAGATGAAAAAAAATAAAAAGCATCTGAAAACATTCCCTGCGACTATCATCATTGCTATAGTAGGCATATTTTTTATCCTTATAGCCGGTATACATGCCCAACAACCGCCACCAACAGGACCGCAGTCGAATTCAAATATAAAAATCATCGAACTTAAACACGCAGAACTGCTGTATAAAAGAAAAAATTTCGACGCCCAAATCCTTAAAAACAACGTCATATTATACCACGAGGGAGCGTTCATGTATTGCGACAGTGCCTATTGGTATGAGCGAGAAAATACTTTTGAAGCTTTCAGCAACGTGCGAATGGAACAGGGTGATACTATTTTTGTATACGGAAATTATCTTCATTACGATGGCAACCGAAGATTGGCACAACTTCGGGAGAATGTACGTATGGAAAATCCTCAAGCAACCCTTTTTACCGATAGCCTGAATTACGACCGACTGGAAAATATTAGTTATTACTTTGATGGGGGTATGCTAGTGGATGAAGAAAACGAATTAACTTCAATTTGGGGACAATACAATCCCGACAGCAAAGAAGCACTATTCAGAGAAAACGTAAAACTGGTAAATCCGGATTTCACATTATATACCGAAACACTTAAATACAACACGGAAACCAAAATTGCCGATATTTTGGGACCTTCAGTTCTTGTCTCAGATAGCGGATATATTTATACTACCCGAGGTTGGTATAACACGGAAACAGACGATTGCCAATTGCTGAATCGTTCTCAAGTGATCAACAAAGACAGCACTCAGATCCTTATTGGAGATACTATTTATTACAACCGAAGAAACGGAATTGCAGAAGTATATGGGAATATGTTTCTCCAGGATACGATTAAAAAGGTTATTCTCAAAGGCAATTATGGATATTATAACGAAAAAACAGAATTCGCACTGGCAACCGACTCCGCACATGCCATAGAATATTCACAAAAAGACAGTCTTTATATACATGCTGATACGTTGAAAATGATTACCGATTCGCTGGGAAGAGAAATGAAGGCCTATCCAAATGCACGATTCTACCGGGTAGATTTTCAGGGGATTTGTGATACAATGCACTATGTCTCGAAAGATTCCACCATATACATGAAAAAAGATCCGGTGATTTGGAACGAAGATAATCAGGTGCTGGGCGATCGGATCGATATACTTTTAAATGACAGCACCATTGAAAAAGCCTTTGTAAGAAATTATGCTTTAAGCATTCAAAAAAGGCCAATAGAAGATCAGTATAATCAGTTAAAAGGACGAAATATGACCGTCTCGTTCGTCGACGGTGAAATGCGTCATGTACTGGTAGATGGAAGTGCAGAATCGTTATATTACTTAATGGAAAAAGACAGTACAATTATTGGGATCAATAAAACGGAAAGTCCCTTCTTGTCAATGGATATCGTAGACAATAAACTCGAAAAACTAAAATTATGGTCATCCACAAAAGGTGTAACTATACCATTAAGCCAAACCACTCCCGAAGATAAAACCCTGAAAGGCTTTGTTTGGCTAGATTACCTGCGTCCAATAAATAAAGACGACATATTTAGAAAGGTTAAACGAGCAGCTTCAGAAAATATAATTCCTCCACGGCGTTTCGTAAGAGAGGAAGATTTTGATTAATGGCACATAATTGCCAATACAATGTTCTTTTTATAAATTTGTACAAACACTTAACAGAAACAGTTTATGGGAATGTTCTTTTTTTACAATAACAGAAAGCCCCGCCAATACGATTATAAACCCATTCTTTATGATCCCGTTGAAGAAGAACGAATAGAAAAACTAAATCGACGTATCTACGAGATCAAAAAAGAGATGGATGTATTAACTCCCGAAGAAAAGGAGCGAAATCAAGCAGAAGAAATCAGGGGTGAATTTCTTGCTCAGACAAAACACCTTAAGCGCCGCAAAGAACGCGAAGAAGCAGGAAAAAATTCCTTTCTCGCCAATAACGGATTACTCATTGTGATACTTGTTATTTTATTGGCTATTTTCTTTTTCTGGATTTTAAGCTAAAAAACTGCGGATTATTTAAGTCATGCCCGATATTATTCATCTTCTACCCGATTCCATAGCTAATCAGATTGCGGCGGGGGAAGTTATTCAACGACCGGCATCGGTTGTTAAAGAACTGGTTGAAAATTCCATTGATGCAGGAGCCACCCAAATTCAAATCGTCATAAAAAATGCAGGGAAAACGCTCATTCAGGTAATCGATAATGGCAAAGGCATGTCGGCTACCGATGCACGAATGGCTTTTGAACGCCATGCTACTTCCAAGATACAGAAAGCGGATGATCTTTTTTCGCTCACAACGATGGGGTTTCGAGGGGAAGCATTGCCATCTATTGCCGCCATTTCGCAGGTAGAGGTAAAGACACGCAAGGAAGAAGACGAAATAGGCACACTGTTATCCCTCTCGGGATCGAAAGTTGAAAAGCAAGAAGTTATTTCATGCGCAAAAGGCACAATCATTTCGGTTAAAAACATTTTTTTTAACGTCCCTGCTCGCCGTAAATTTCTTAAATCCAACGAGACGGAACGAAGAAATATTCTCATAGAGATAGAACGTCTCGTATTGGCAAATCCCGACATCGAATTTTCGATAATCGAAAACGACATCCAAACACTACTACTTCCTCCGGGGCCCCTTCGCAAACGAATTGTACAACTGGAAGGGAAAAACATCAATCAACAATTGATCGAAATTAACGAAGAAACAACATTGGGAAAAATTCACGGTTATGTCACCAAACCCGAGAGTGCCAAAAAAGGGCGTGCAAACCAGTTTTTCTTCGTTAATGGACGTTTTATTCGCCATCCCTATTTCCATCGAGCAGTGATGACTGCCTTTGAACCCCTATTGCCACCCAATAAGAATCCTGATTATTTCATCTATTTTGAAGTTGAACCGTCATCGCTCGATGTGAACATCCACCCCACAAAAACTGAAGTAAAATTCGAAAACGAACAAGCTCTTTGGCAAATTCTTATGGTGACTGTAAAAGAAGCTCTAGGTAAGTTTAATGCTCTTCCTCCTATCGATTTTGACAGAGAAGATGCGGTGGAAATTCCCATTTATGACGAATCGAAAACTGCACCGATGCCTAAGGTAAATATTAATCCTAATTATAACCCTTTTCATACCACACAACGAACCACATACCATAATGCCCTCCCTCACTTCGACTGGGAAACCCTTTATCAAGGATTCGAAAAAGAAAAAACAACAGCGGCCGGAGTTAATCCATTAGCCCACACAAATGCGGGACTATTTTTTTCTGAAGAAAAAGAAAATGCTGACACCGAAATTCTACCCGAACACTACCAATATAAACAAAAATATATCCTCACTTCTGTTAAATCCGGATTGATGATTATCGATCAACATCGGGCACATATCCGCATTCTTTTTGATACTTTTTTAGAACAAATCAAAAATAAAAAAGGCATTTCACAACGGGTACTTTTCCCCGAAATCATTGAACTATCGCCTTCTGAAACAGCAACATTATCATCCATTACAGAAGACCTACAAGCTGTAGGATTCGAATTAAACAATTTAGGCAATTATTCGTTTGCTATTCAAGGTGTTCCTTCCGAAATAAGTTCTTCGGACCCGATATCATTAATTCGATCCATAATAGAAAAAAGTACAGAAACTGCGCTTGATGTGAAATCAGAAATTCAGGAATCCATTGCACTTTCGCTTGCCAGCCTTACAGCTATTCCCTATGGCAGAACCTTAACTCAAGAAGAAATGGCTCATCTCATTGATCGGCTTTTTGCTTGCCGCATACCTAACTACACTCCCGACGGACATCCCATTATCTCGCTGATAACCGATGAAGAAATTGCAAAAAAAATGAAGTCGTATTGATAAAAAAAACAATAAGGTTAAAAATAAATTTACGGTTTTTAAATTCGTTTGCGTTTGGTGCTTATAACGTATTATTTTTTAGCGGAAAGCGAGGGATTCGAACCCCCGGTACGGTAACCCGTACACTTGATTTCGAGTCAAGCCCGTTCAACCACTCCGGCAGCTTTCCTTATTCCCCTAAAAACATTGCAAAGTTACATAATTACAAGTTAATTACAAGCAAAAACACGCAAAATAGCAAACAGGAAAAATTTTATTCCTTATTAGTCAACACGATTACACCGACACTATTTGGGCAAATGCCAAAAACCGAGTCCTTTCATTTACCGGATTCAATGGCAAAAAACCCGACACAATGCGTTTATCTTTAACAATAAGAGGATTATCAGCCTGCATTTTTGTTTTATACTGCAATGCTTCGCCGTTTTGTTTAAAAAAACCAATTTTAAATATTCCTTCGGAAGCTTCATGCACAAAACGATCATAAAAAGCGCGTGCCACTAATCCCATGTTCATCCGCATATTGATCTCCACGCAAGGATGAATACGATACCCCTGTTTTTTTATCCGACAAATCATCATATCTACACCCAAAAAGCCGGTATAGGCCGGAAAATAGACAATGAGTTTCTGCTCAAGGTAAGAAATTAAATCATGTAAGTAAGATAAAGGAACATAGTCTAAAAGCCGCTGTTCGATTGAATGGTCGGGCAAAAGGCAATTCCCTGCATAGGCACCTGAAAATGTAGAACGAAAAAGAGAATAACCTTTAAAATTTACCCTGCCTTTTTCCAGAAAAAATTCCATTGCAAAATCCAAAATCTTATCAAAAACGGGTTCAGCAACAATGCCCCCTTGATTTTTTATAACACGTCTACACCAATCGAATTGTTTCTCGGTAATACCGCCCTTAATCCATACAAGACCTTTACCACTGCCCGAATAAGGCATTTTCAAGACTTTATCCCCTTCGCATGAAGAAAGGAATTTCAATACTTCTTCTGTTTCTGTAAAAAAATAAGATTCCCCACAAAAGAACGAATTTTCTGTACGCAATTCCTTTAATAAACGAACGGCATTCTGGCGACTCGAATATTCCCGGATTCGTTCCAACTCATCCAATGATGGCAAAATTGCAGCATCCATACCCGCATCAATCAATTTCTTTCGCAAAGAAGGATTCCACCCCCATGGAATTACTTTTTCACGGGAGAAAGAAGAGAGATCTGAAAAAGAAATTAATGTAGCATCTAATGGCAAAACATCTTTTAATTGAGCTAAAAAAACATTATTATGCACATCTTCAGCAATAATTTTTGATCCTGCTTTCGCATACCATAACGGCAAGATGGCCAAATCTTTTGCCATTTTCGTTGCAGAGGCGGGCGGCGTGTAGAAAGGACTAAAATTAGCTAATGCAAGGTCGTTTTCGGGATTAAAAAGAAACATGACATGAAGAGATTGTTAGCTGCAAATTAAAAAAACCGCCCAACAGGAGATAAACCCGTAAGGCGGAAAAAATTCACTGAGCGGCAAACGAGACTCGAACTCGCGACCCTTAGCTTGGGAAGCTAATGCTCTACCGACTGAGCTATTGCCGCATTTCATTTTGCAAATATAACAGATTTTATTATTCGATGCACAACTTCCGCGCAATTTTTATCGTTTTTCTGCAAAAAATAAGTATCTTTGCCTTCCCAAAAGCTCGGGATGTAGCACAGTTGGTTAGCGCGCCACGTTCGGGACGTGGAGGCCGGGTGTTCGAGTCACCTCATCCCGACAGAAAGCGAAAGCTGGTCCAGCTTTCGCTTTTTTTAAACATAAAAAGAAGCTTTTCTTTTTATGTTTCCTGAATAATAGGCACTTCTCTTTTAATACTTTGACTCAACGAAATCATTGTTTCCGTAGCAACAACACCGGGTATTTCCTGAATATGATTATTCAGCAAATCCATCAAATGTTCGTTATCGCGAGCATACAGTTTGATAAGCAAAGTATAGGGTCCCGTAGTGAAATGACATTCCGTTACTTCAGGAATTTTTTCAAACTCGGGTATAACATTTTTATACATGGATCCTTTTTCGAGTTTTACCCCGATATAAGCACTGGTAGCATATCCTAATACCTTCGGATTTACATTATACCCCGATCCTGTAATCACTTCGTTCTCTATCATGCGTTGAACACGTTGGTGAATTGCAGCACGTGAAACCCCGCACTGCTCTGCCACATCGCGAAAAGGAATGCGCGCATTTTGAGAAATAATATCCAAAATTTGTTTATCCAATTTATCAATTTTCCCCATAGGAGTGAATTTTTAGCACGAATTGCCCTCAAAAGTAGTAAATTTCTTTCATAAATTGACATTTTGAAAATAGATTTTCATCAAAAGGCCCATTTTGTATATAAAAAAACGACGATTCAAGGGAATTTGAAAACAAAAAACAAAAATTAGCGCCCACTTTTCAAAAAGAAAGAAGCCCACAGCATATCCAAGGGAGTTGTTATTTTTATATTCTCTTCGTTGCCTTCTATTAAACGAATTTCGATACCTGCTTCTTCTGCCACAGTGGCATCATCTGTAAAATGAGATTTATAATCGGTATCATATGCTTTTTTCAAGAGATATGCCGGAAACACCTGAGGCGTTTGAACCAATTTTATCCGATCGCGATCAAACGGTTTACTACTGCCATCCGGACAGAGAATGCGAACACTGTTCTTCTCGTCTATTACAGGTATCGCGCCACATTGGAAACGAAACGATTCTCGAAAACAACGATCTATAACTTCGGGTAAAACAAATGGCCGAGCGGCATCGTGGATAGCAACCATTTCATCGTCCGCGACTACAGCCAAACCATTTTTTACCGAATGAAACCGGGTTTTTCCTCCTTTAACCGTGACAACCGGAATAGTAAAATGATATTTTTCGCATAAGTTGTTCCAAACCGAAAAATAATCGGGATGAAGCACAATCACAATTTTCATGTGGCAATTGTATGCATAAAAAGCCTCAACGGTATGCATTAGCATGGGTCTATTGCCAATGAGCTGAAACTGTTTCGGCACATCGCCTCCCACACGCAATCCACTCCCTCCGGCAACAATTACCACACTACATTTTTCGAGTGTCATTTTTGCGGCATTTAATCGATCTCATCCAATATTTTTTGAAGCTCTTCATCGGTTTTTGTCAACTTCTCTTTACAAAATGCGATGAGTTCCGAGGCACGCTTTACCTTTTCGGTTAAGGCATCCACATCCAATTCACCCGATTCAATTGCTGCTACAATAGCTTCGAGCTCTTTTTTAGCTTCACTATACGTTAATTTTTCCATTATTCCTTAGATTTTTTTACTTGCGATTCTATTTTTCCATCCCAAAATAAAGTTTCAATCACATCGTCGGGCTGTAATTTTGCCGCCGATGTAACAATCTTTCCCGCTTTCCATGTAAGCGTATAGCCACGTTTCAAAATATTTTGAGGAGAAACCATCCGGATATACTGCTCGTTCACCAAAAGATCATGAGCTTCGTTTTGCAATCGTTGTTTCACCGCATGTACGAATCGCAGGTTGCACTGTTTTTCTTCTTGTTGCAAATATTGAATCATACGATTTGTCAAATGCTTCAATTGAAAAGCTGTTTCTCTGATTGAAGCCAACTGATCGCGTATAAATCCCGTAGACAAATGGTAAACTTCTTTAGACAAAATGGACAACTTAAATTTTTCTTGTTGCAAATACTCCCTGCTTTCCGTTACCAATCGTTTTTCCAAATCGACCAATTCCGTAAAAGATTTGGCAAGATGGCCAATAAAAAACTCGGCCACCGCAGTTGGTGTTTTCGCCCGCGTATGTGCCACAATATCCAACACGGTTACATCCCGCTCGTGACCAATACCCACCACTATAGGTAAAGGGAACTGAGCACAGTGGGTTGCCAATAAATACGAATCAAAACAATTTAATTCTGAAGTTGCACCACCCCCACGTATAATGGCCACGGCATCGAATAGATGCCGGTATGCATGTATCTTTTCCAATGCTGCTATTATAGAAGGTTCGCTTTTCTCACCTTGCATAATAGCAGGAAAAAGTTTGGTATAGAAAACCAGTCCGTACGGATTTTTCGCCAATTGATCGCAAAAATCTTCATAACCTGCCGCCGTTGGTGACGAAATCACCGCAATGCGATTGCATAACTCGGGCAACGGCAATTCTTTGTTCAATGTCAATACCCCTTCCTCTTCCAATCGCTTCAACACCAACAAACGATTTTTAGCCATTTCGCCGACAGTGAACGTCGGGTCAATATCTACCACATTCAGAGAAAAGCCGTAAATTTCATGAAATTCCACACTTACACGTACCAACACTTTTAATCCCGATGTAAAGGGTTGCCCTGTTTCTCCTTCGAAATAGGTCGACAACATTTGGAAAGTATTTGCCCATATTGTTCCTCGTGCCCGGGCAAGAATGACCTGAGTTACGGGATCTTTTTCAATGAATTCGAGATAACAATGCCCGTTACGGTTTTGCCTCACATCGCTCGTTTCGGCACGCACCCAATAGGTATCGGGAAAATTCTTGCGAATAACATCGCGCACCAAACGGTTGAGTTCAGATAAAGAAACTGATGATTGCTGTGTGGAAATCATAATTTTATACGAACAACATATTGATCTAAAGGAGTATCTATGACAAAATGAACAAATTTATTTTTTTTCCGCATCTTTTCCGGGAGATAAAACATCGCTGAATTATTTTCATCGAAATATGCATCTGCAATTCGAATTCCTTCTTCATCAAGCATATTCACTCGATAAGAATCGTTTCTGAACTGCGGATCTAAAAGCGACAACACATAATTTTTGCCCGATTGATCCGGTGCAATGGCAACATGCTCATCGATCACTTTTTTATCAAAGGCATGTAATGTTTTCAATACCTCTTTCATGGCTTTTTCAAAATCGGGAATGCCATATCCATAAATAGTATCGGGATGAGCATATTGGCTAGACGATCGTTTCACGATATCCACCAGTTCGTTTCTGTTCAATGAAGGATTGATGGACCATAACGATGCAATAAGTCCTGCCATAAAAGGCGAAGAAAGTGAAGTTCCGTTTGTCATCCCGATGGCACCATCACTGCCAATAGTAATGGTCCCCGACCCCACAGAAACCAAATCGGGTTTGATCCGTCCGTCGGCTGTGGGTCCTGCAGAACTAAACGAGGCAATTACACTATCTGTTCTTATAGCACCGATGGCCAATATATTTTCAGCATCAGCAGGTACCGTAATTTTTGCCCAAGGTTTTTTCCCCTCATTGCCTGCACTTGCAATCACCAACATACCTTTCTCAAAGGCTTTATTGGCTGCAGATGTCATGAGGGCCGTTTTTCCGTCAAGCTGGGGATGAGAATAACTTAATGTTTCGTCGTCAAACTGGTTATATCCAAGAGAAGTATTAACCAAATCTACACCCACGCTATCGGCATATTCAATAGCTGCCACCCAAAAATCTTCTTCTACAGGGAATTCGGTTTTACTGTCTTCCGAACGAAACAGCCAATAATTTGCCTCAGGAGCAGAACCCAGCATCAAATTGGGCCGATTTACAGCCATTGTAGAAAGTACTTTCGTTCCATGATCGTTAGCCGAAAAAATACAGCCCGACGGAACAAAATCGCGGTATCCGAAAATATTTATCCCTTCAAAATAAGGAATCACATCGCAATTGGTAAAACCTGCAT
>CAYUIY010000032.1:0-23040 GCA_964444915.1 uncultured Dysgonomonadaceae bacterium | reverse complement strand
AGCCGAAACCGATGATCTGGAAATGGCTGTTGAGAATTTGCCCGATTATACCGAAACCGAAATCCGTTTGGTCCGTATCAAATTTTTCTCGGATATGGCAAACTGATTCCCAACAAAAAAATGAAATTATTAACTCAAATCAATAGCCCCGATGATTTAAAAAAACTCAATATCGAACAACTACAACAAGTTTGTTCCGAATTAAGGGAATATATCATCGATCAGTTATCTCACAATCCGGGGCATTTTGCATCGAGCCTGGGAACAGTGGAACTGACTGTGGCTCTACATTATCTTTACAACACTCCTTACGACCGACTGGTATGGGATGTAGGACATCAGGCCTATAGCCACAAAATACTGACAGGAAGACGC
Source organism: uncultured Dysgonomonadaceae bacterium (assembly GCA_964444915.1). Classification (GTDB taxonomy): domain Bacteria; phylum Bacteroidota; class Bacteroidia; order Bacteroidales; family Dysgonomonadaceae; genus Anaerorudis. The sequence continues at coordinate 22,665 of CAYUIY010000032.1, read as the reverse complement.
GATAAGTTTCCTACTAACCGTAAGCTGGGAGGCATCTCGGGTTTCCCTAATCCCGAAGAAAGCGAATACGATACTTTTGTGTCGGGACATGCCTCTATCTCCATTTCAGCCGCACTGGGAATGGCTGTAGCGGCTTATCTCAATCACGAAGACAACCGCCATGTGGTTGCAATTATCGGTGACGGAGCCATGACCGGCGGATTGGCCTATGAAGGGTTAAACAACGTTTGTTCACAACCCAATAATCTGCTCATTATCCTCAACGATAATGATATGTCTATCGATCATAATGTTGGGGGATTGCGGGATTATCTGATTAAGTTAACCACGTCGTCGAAATACAACAAAATAAGAAACCAAGTTTATCAGGCATTTAAACAAAAAAACCTGATCGACGAGAACAAAAAAAACTTTATTCTCCGTTTCAATAACAGCATCAAATCGTTGCTCAGTCGCCAACAAAACCTCTTCGAAGGTTTCAATATCCGCTATTTTGGCCCTATCGATGGGCACGACCTGCCCGAGCTCATCCGGGTGCTCAACAACATCAAAGACATGAAGGGGCCCAAACTGTTGCACATCAAAACAATCAAAGGAAAAGGATATGCTCCGGCAGAAAAATCGGCAACCATTTGGCATGCTCCGGGACTTTTCGATAAAGAAACCGGCGAACGTATTGTTAAAAGGAGAAAAGACCAACCGCAACTTTATCAGGATGTTTTCGGGCATACACTTGTGGAACTGGCCGAAAAAAACGAAAAAATAGTCGGAATAACACCGGCAATGCCCACAGGATGTTCCATGAATTATATGATGGAAAAATTCCCCGAACGTACGTTTGATGTCGGTATTGCCGAAGCACACGCCGTCACATTCTCGGCCGGACTGGCCAAAGAGGGGTTTATCCCGTTTTGCAATATCTACTCTTCTTTCATGCAACGGGCATACGACCAAGTAATTCACGATGTTGCGTTGCAAAAATTGAAAGTCATTCTGTGTCTCGACAGAGCCGGCCTCGTAGGCGAAGACGGACCCACACATCACGGCGTATTCGATCTTGCATACATGCGATCCATACCCAACCTTACCATTGCGGCCCCTTTGAACGAACATGATCTGCGAAACCTTATGTATACAGCCGTATACGGCAACGAAGGTCCATTTGTTATTCGGTATCCGAAAGGACAAGGAGAAAAGGTGGATTGGCAGAACCCGATGCAGACCATCCCCATCGGAAAAGGAAGAAAATTGAGAGAGGGGGAAGAAATTGCCGTACTGTCTATCGGTGCAATCGGAAACAATGTAGCAAAAGCTGTTGAAAAAGCTGCCGAAAAAGGAGTTTTTGCGGCTCATTACGATTTACTCTTTCTAAAACCTATTGACGAGGAACTGCTAAAAGAAATAGCGGAAAACTACACATACCTCATTACGGTTGAAAACGGAGTAATTGCCGGGGGAATGGGAAGCGCTGTACTCGAATTTCTGGCTGATCATCATTATATCGATATCCATGTTAGACGACTGGGTATTAAAGACGAATTTGTAGCTCACGGGACCATAAACGAACTGAGACATCTATGCGAAATCGATGAGGATGGTATTCTTCAAGCTATTATGGAAGCAAACGAAACCGTCAAAAAATCAACCAAAACCAAAGTCAAAATCAAGCAAAAAACTTTTAATCCTTTGAACATAAAGCAAAATAAATCACAGCAACAACTAGAAAGAGCAAAACGAAAATTATCCTAATACAAAAAATCAATGAAAATTGTCATAGCAGGTGCAGGTGAAGTAGGAACTCACCTTGCACGATTATTGGGAGAAGAAAATCACGATATTATCGTGATGGACGAAAATAAAGAGCGACTTCAATCCTTTAAAGATGACGCAGAATTGACCCCTGTGGTGGGGAAATGCACTTCGTTCAACGATTTAAATACTGCCGGCGTAAAAGATGCCGATTTGTTTATCGGAGTTACCCCTGAAGAGTCGCGCAATATCCTGGCCTGCATGTTGGCAGCTAACATGGGGACAAAAAAAACCCTTGCACGCATCGATAATTACGAATATCTTTTACCCAAAAATTCGGTTTTCTTTGAAGAAAGAGGTATTAATTCCATGATCTATCCCGAAATGATGGCTGCCCGCGAAATTGTGCAGGCACTGAAAACGCCGTGGACACGTTTCTGGTGGGAACTTTCAAACGGATCGGTCATTCTTGCCGGAGCCAAGATTAGGGAAAATGCACCCATAGTCAACAAATACCTGCATGAATTGGCCCAAGAAAACAAAAAGTTTCATATTGTTGCCATTAAACGAAACAATCAAACCATCATTCCCCGAGGAAATGATCAGATATTGCCCAACGATATTCTCTATTTCACTACATTACGAAAATATCTCGACGAAATGCCCACTCTTTTGGGGAAAAAATCGCTTGAAGTAAAAAATGTAATGATTATGGGGGGAAGTCGCATTACCATGCGAACCGTGCAATATCTTCCATCGTATATGAATATTAAGATTATCGAACAAGACAGGGAACGAGCCGAAATGCTTCTTGAAAACATACCTTCAAATGTAAGTATCTTTTTGGGTGACGGACGCGATGTCGAATTGTTGCAAAATGAAGGAATTATGGAAGCCGATGCTTTCCTGGCTCTTACAGGGAATTCCGAAGCCAATATTCTGTCTTGCCTAATAGCAAAACAGTACGGCGTAAAAAAAACAGTTGCCGAAGTAGAGAATCTAGATTATATCAACATGGCAGAGCGCTTCGATATCGGAACAATTATCAATAAAAAAGTGATTACCGCGAGCAAAATTTACGAACTCCTGCTCAAAGCCGATGTTTCAAATATTAAATGCCTTACCTTTGCCAACGCAAACGTGGGCGAGATTGTGGCCAAGCCCAACTCAAAAGTGACCAAAAAATTAATCAAAAACCTCAATCTGCCTCCGGATATTACTTTCGGTGCTCTCATACGGAATGGCGAACCCATTTTAGTAGACGGCGACACCCTTATCGAAGCATACGATCAAGTTGTGGTTTTCTTTCTCAGCAAATCGTTGAAAAATATCGAAAATCTATTTAACTGATTCATTTTTTGATGTGAACAAAAACGATTTCATCTTAATGTGAAGTGGAACATAAATAAAAACCCTGCGAAACCAATTTCGCAGGGTTTTTATATTAAATCACATATCGTACTAATTCGCCGATTTTCTAATTCCTGAAAAATATCGTATCGTCGACCGCATCAATAATAATGGGTTTGGTCTTATCCACTGTGCCGGCAATGATATCTTTCGCCAACTGGTTGAGTATTTTACGCTGAATAACCCGCTTCACAGGACGCGCACCAAATTGAGGATCGTACCCTTCTTCTGCGAGACTTTCTACCGCTGCTTCGGTATATTCCAGTTGCACACCATTGTTTTCGGCAAGCATTTTCTTTACATTTTCGAGCTGCAGACGAACAATTTGCTTGATTTCATCTTTTGTCAATGGCATAAACATAATGATTTCATCCACACGATTCAAGAACTCGGGACGAATTCTGACTTTGAGCATCTCCATTACCGCATTTTTGGTTTCTTCAATAATTTGTTCCCGATTGGAATCGTTGAGTCGTTCAAAATTAGCCCGAATCAGATCCGAACCCATGTTAGAGGTCATGATGATAATCGTGTTTTTGAAATTCACAACCCTTCCTTTGTTGTCGGTCAAACGCCCGTCGTCGAGCACCTGCAAAAGCACATTGAACACATCGGGATGAGCTTTTTCGATTTCATCGAAAAGTACCACCGAATAAGGTTTACGCCGAATAGCTTCGGTTAGTTGACCGCCTTCTTCGTAACCCACATATCCCGGAGGTGCACCAATCAGTCGGGTAACACTGAATTTCTCTTGATACTCACTCATATCGATACGCGTCATCATGCGCTCATCGTCAAACAGGCACTCAGCCAACGCTTTTGCCAATTCCGTTTTACCAACACCGGTCGTTCCGAGAAAAATAAACGAACCAATGGGTCGTTTGGGATCACTCAGTCCGGCACGATTCCTACGAATAGCATCGGCAACAGCTTTAATCGCTTCATCCTGCCCGACAACCCGTTTGTGAAGTTCTTCTTCAAGAGAAAGCAGTTTTTCGCGTTCGCTCTGCAACATTTTCGATACAGGAATACCTGTCCACTTCGACACAATTTCGGCAATATCTTCCGCATCTACTTCTTCTTTAATCAGCGGATGATCGCCCTGTATTTCACGAAGTTTCTTTTGCAGTTCTTCAATCTCTCTTTCTTTTTCCTTGATCTTTCCGTAACGCAATTCGGCAACTTTACCGTAATCGCCCTCGCGTTCGGCTATTTCTGCTTGAATTCTTGCTTGTTCGATTTCGGACTTGTTCTGCTGAATTTGATCGATGATTTCTTTTTCGGCCAGCCATCGAGCTTTATATTCCGCTTCTTGTTCTTTCAGCTCTTCAATCTGCTTTGTGAGAAGTTCTTCTTTTGCTGTATCTTTTTCGCGCCTGATGGCTTCACGTTCAATTTCTAACTGCTTGATTCTACGTTGAATCTCATCGAGTTCTTCCGGTACGGAATCAATTTCCATGCGCAATTTGGCCGCTGCCTCATCGATCAGGTCAATTGCCTTATCGGGCAAAAACCGATCGGTAATATACCGCTGCGACAATTGCACGGCAGCGATAATCGCCTCGTCTTTAATGCGTACCTTATGATGATTTTCGTACCTTTCCTTCAATCCTCGCAGAATGGAGATGGCATCGGCTTCGCTGGGTTCTTCCACCATTACAACCTGGAAACGGCGCTCCAAAGCCCTGTCTTTTTCGAAATACTTCCGATATTCGTCCAAGGTAGTGGCACCAATCGTACGCAATTCGCCACGAGCCAGTGCCGGCTTCAATATATTAGCAGCGTCCATAGCGCCCGAAGTTTTTCCTGCCCCTACCAGCGTATGAATTTCATCGATGAACAAAATGATTTCGCCGTCCGATTTCACCACTTCGTTGATCACGGCCTTTAACCGCTCCTCAAACTCACCCTGATATTTAGCACCGGCAATTAAAGCACCCATATCCAGCGAATAAATTTGCTTGCTTTTCAGGTTCTCAGGAACATCGCCACGAACAATACGACGTGCTAGTCCCTCCACGATAGCTGTTTTACCGGTTCCGGGTTCACCAATCAAGACGGGGTTATTTTTCGTCCTTCGGCTCAATATCTGCAATACACGACGAATCTCTTCATCACGCCCAATAACAGGGTCCAACTTACCTTGACGCGCCATTTCGGTGAGATTAACCGCATATTTGCTCAATGCCTGATAAGTTTCTTCTGCTGTCTGGCTGGTAACTTTTTCGCCTTTTCTGAGCTCTTTTATCGCCAACTCCAGCTGATTTTCAGAAACTCCTTGAGCTTTCAAAATCTGCGAAACAGAACTTTTTTCGCTTACCAAAGCCAGCAACAAATGTTCGAGAGAGACAAACTGATCGCCCATGCGCGTCGCATAATCGGCCGCTTTCTGGAAAACCGCATTTGTTTCGCGACTCAACATTGGCTCACCGCCCGAAACACGCGGATACGAATCGATCTCTTTATCGACTGCTGCTTCTAATGAACGGACGTTTACACCCAACTTTTGAAACAGAAAATTGGTCACATTCTCACCTACCAGCATCACACCTTTCAGCACATGTGCCGGTTCAATTATCTGTTGATTGTTTGCTTGTACTAAATCGATTGCTTTTTGTACAGCTTCTTGTGCTTTAATGGTAAAATTATTAAAATTCATAATTATATTTTTTATTTTATAATTCCCTTCTCGTTTTAAGGGGGTCAAAATTCTTGCCAAAAAATTTTTTATGACGTTTTGACAGATTCATCTCGCTGTTTTATCGAATATAATTTGGCTTTTCCAAACCATATCCCTTCTTCTTGTCTTCTATTTTCAATAAGAAAGCAAAAAAAACAGCTAAAAAACCAAAGCCCGCAAAAATGAGCATCGGAAGAGTATAATCGTACGTATTTACCGTTAATCCGTCGCGAACGGTTTGCCCGGTTATACAATATTTATCTAATACCCATCCGATCAACAAAGGAACACCCATCAATCCCCAGTTTTGAACCCAAAAAATCAAAGCCATTGCCGTTCCCAATTGTCTCTCGGGAACAATTTTCGTTACCGAAGGCCACATAGCAGAAGGAACCAGCGAAAAAGCAATACCAAGTAGAATGACCAGCAAAATAGCAATCACCCAATTATTCAAAAACGGAACGGCAAACAGTAAATGAACAACAAGCAACAACATAGACCCCCAAATCATGATAGAAGCCCCCTTTCCCATCCTATCGTAAATATTTCCAAACAAAGGTGTTAACAAGATAGTACCAAAAGGCAACAACGAGGGAATAACTCCAGCCAAATCAATATCAACTCCAAACTTATTTACCATCAAATCGGTGGCATATTTCAAAAACGGAAAGACAGCCGAATAAAACAACACGCAAAGAATAGCAATGAACCACCACCCCTTATTGGTCACAATATTTCGGATATCCGAGATTTTGAATTCCTCTTCGTCGACATCCTCGTTGGCGTTGGCAATCGACCGATCCAGTTTCTTATCCATAAAAACATACACAATAAATGACAATAGTCCTATACAAAGTGCGATCATGCCCACCAACACCGAACGCGAAACATCAATCATTCCCGTAAATTTTGCTATAGGAACCGAAAAAGCCAAAGCAAAGGCAGTACCCACACGAGCCAAAGCCACCTGCAATCCCATAGCCAAAGCCAATTCCTTACCTTGAAACCATTTATAAATCACTTTGGTTACGGTGATACCCGCAACTTCAACACCAACAGCAAAAGTGGCATATCCGATGCTAGCGAAAAAAACCTGGGATTTTATCCCCAGTATACTACTGCCTTGAAGCGAGCCGGTCGATATTGCCCAATATTGTATTGCTGTACCGATTACCATAATCAATGCTGCTCCAAAACCAGTTATTCGGACACCTACTTTATCGAGAATGATCCCCCCGAAAATCAACATCAAGAGAAAAACATTGAACCATCCGTAAGCACTCGTAAATGTTCCGTAGTCGCTACTCGTCCAACCGATCTGTCCTTCAAGAAGTCCTTTTAACGGAGACATTACATCCGCAAAAAAATAACCGCACATCATCGTAAAAGATACAAGAGCAAGAGCGGTCCATCGCGCTTTCTTCGAATCACGAAGCGTTTCTCTGATTTTTTCTGTCATTTGATTTTTTTTTAATGCATTAATCTTATTTCGTAAAATTTATCCTGTTATTTGTTTTTATTTTTAGAGCTGAATTCACAAAGGTATAAATTATCGAACACTTTACTTTTTAAACCCAACAATTTTATGTTGAAAATCCCAATTATTTTGCAATTTTCTCGTCGGCGGTCGTTCATGATGCCGAAAATCCACCATAAGTCAAATAAAACGGACTTTTCTATTATGGAATTTATTGTAAATTTGCAAATAATTATAAGAATAATGAGCAAAACAAATACGTTGGGAAAATCGGCAAGGTTTTTCATCTGTTTATTATTCCTTTCTTTCTTTCTCATGTCGTGCGAGAAAGAAGAAGTGGAACTGCCAAACCAAAAGACGTTATTTATGTATCTGCCTTGGCCGGCCGATATGAATTTAACAAAGGCTTTCAAGACAAACATATCGGATTTGGAAAAAGCAATCAGCGATAAGGGGCTGAACAACGAAAAAGTAATCGTATTTATGTCGACTAGTTCAACCCAAGCTACCCTGTATGAAATAACCTATAAAAATGGCATATGTAAACACGACACACTCAAAAATTACACAAATCCGTCTTTTACTACTGCCGAAGGCATTGCCTTCATTCTGAGCGAAATGAAAAGTGCTGCACCGGCACTCACCTACGCAATGATTATCGGTGGACACGGCATGGGTTGGATCCCTGTTTACCCAACAACGGTAAGAGCATTATCCACATCCGCATCATCCTTTAAAAATTACTGGGAATACGAAGGAGCATTCCACACCCGTTACTTTGGGGGAACAACCCCCGAATACCAAACCGATATCACAACGCTGGCGGATGCTATCGCGAGAACGGGAATAAAAATGGAATATATTCTTTTCGATAATTGCTACATGTCATCGATAGAGGTCGCCTATGAATTACGCAACGTAACAGATTATCTGATAGCTTCACCTACAGAAATAATGGCTTATGGCATGCCTTATTCCATCATAGGAGAATATCTGCTGGGGGAAACCGATTATGAAGCCGTTTGTGCCGGATTTTATTCGTTCTATTCTGATTATGATCCACCCTGTGGAACATTGGCAGTAACCGATTGTTCCGAACTCGCTTCTACCGCATCTCTCATGAGAGAAATAAACAGTCGTTATACCTTTGATACTTCCCAACTCAACTCCTTACAACGAATGGACGGCTATGATCCGCCTATATTTTACGATTATGGCGATTATGTAGCCCATTTGTGTACGGATGAGCTGTTGTTGAGGCAATTCGAAGAGCAGTTAAATCGTACGGTTCCCTACAAAAAACATACAAATAAATTTTATTCGAAAAGTAAAGGAGATATACAAATCAGAGCCTATTCCGGACTCACAACCTCCGATCCTAGTGATAACCCACGCGTAAGCATCGATAAAACAAAAACCGGCTGGTATAAAGCAACCCACTAAAAAATGAGATGCGATGGTTTATCTTGGTTTATCGTTACGCAAGAATTATCTTTGCATTATCTTTTTAAGATCTCGTAATACCTCGGATATAACAAAGAAATACCTAATAAAAGATGAATTATAAACTAGAAATATGTGCCAATTCCGTTGCCAGTTGTTTGGAAGCACAAAAAGGCGGAGCTCATCGGGTAGAACTTTGCGCATCCATTCCCGAAGGCGGCACAACTCCTTCGTATGCCAGCATCGCGTTAGCGCGTGAATTGCTGAATATGAAGCTTCACGTAATTATTCGTCCACGAGGCGGCGATTTTCTTTATTCCACTCTAGAACACCAAATTATGCTCAAAGATATCGAGATGGCCAAAAAGCTGAATGCCGATGGCATTGTAATAGGCTGCCTTACTCCGCAGGGCGATGTGGACATGCAACGAAACCGCGAGTTGATAGATGCAGCGGAGGGCATGAGTGTTACCTTTCACAGGGCATTCGATATGTGCCGTAATCCTTTTGAAAGTATGGAAAATATTATATCTTTGGGATGTGACAGGATTCTTACTTCAGGCAGAAAACCAAAAGCCGAACAAGGCACTCCCCTTATAAGGCAATTGGTTAAACAAGCAGGCGAGCGTATCATTATTATGCCGGGAAGCGGTATCAACGAATATAATATCGCAAAAATTGCACGCGAAACAGGAGCAAAAGAGTTTCATTTATCGGTACGTGAGAAAGTAGAAAGTAACATGATTTACCGTAATCCAAATCTCTCTATGGGAGGAGCAACAATCACTATAGACGAGTATGCACAAGAAATTACCAGTGCTTCACGTGTAGCAAAAGCCTTAAAAAATTTACAACAAGCAAATAGTGATAACAATTTAATCCGATATTAAAATTAATTATATAAGCCAAAATAACTAAATATAAAATGACATGAAAAAGATCAGGTATTTTATTATGTGTGTGGCAGCGACAGGACTTTTATTTTCCTGTTCCGGAAAAAAAGAAATAAAAGAGGCCAATTACGAGGTAGTACCACTTCCTTCCGAAATAACTACGGAAAATGGGGCTTCTTTTACTTTATCGAAAGCCACAAAAATCGTTTTCCCGCAAGAAAACGAAAAAATGCAACGTAACGCGCAGTTCCTGGCAGAATATTTGGAAACCGCTACAGGAATTAAGCTCGAAACTACCCCCACTGTTCCACAAAAAAATGCCATTGTTCTGGCATTAGGACTGGAAAACGAGAATCCGGAAGCTTACCGAATTGAAGTTACCGAAAACACCATCACTATAACCGGATCGAGCGAAGCGGGTGTTTTCTATGGTATTCAAACGTTACGAAAAGCAACACCTATCGGAAAAAATATCACGGTAACCTACCCGCAAGTCATCATCAATGACCAACCCCGATTTGTCCATCGGGGAATGATGCTCGATGTTGCGCGTCATTTCGAACCGGTTGATTTTGTAAAAAGATACATCGATATGCTGACTCTGCATAACATCAACCGATTCCATTGGCATTTGACCGACGATCAGGGCTGGAGAATCGAAATCAAAAAATTTCCCAAACTTACCGAAATCGGTGCTTTCAGAAAAGAAACCGTTATCGGGAGAAATACAGGAGAATACGACGGCACGCCGCACGGTGGATTTTATACACAAGATGAAATCAGAGACATCGTGAAATATGCCGAAGAACGTTACATTACCATCATTCCCGAAGTCGACCTTCCCGGACATATGCTGGCTGCTTTAGCTGCCTATCCCGAACTCGGATGTACCGGTGGTCCGTATGAAGTGGCAAAAGAATGGGGAATTTTCGAAGACGTACTCTGTCCGGGAAAAGATTCAACCTTTATTTTTCTTGAAGGTGTACTTAGCGAAGTGATGGAGCTTTTCCCTTCGGAATACATTCACATCGGAGGCGACGAATGTCCTAAGGTTCGTTGGGAGAAATGCCCCCACTGTCAACGACGTATTAAAGAACTTGGGCTGAAAGGCGACAGCAAACACACTGCCGAACATTACCTTCAAAGCTATGTTACTGCCCGTATCGAGAAATTCTTAAACGATCACGGAAGAAATATCATTGGTTGGGATGAAATTCTGGAAGGCGAGCTTGCACCCAATGCCACTGTAATGTCGTGGCGCGGCATACAAGGAGGTATCCTTGCAGCTCAGATGAATCACGATGTAATTATGGCACCCACCTCGTATTGCTATTTCGATTATTATCAAACTCAAGATATCGAAAACGAACCTCTGGCTATCGGAGGATACGTTCCCATTGAAAAAGTGTATAGCTTTGAACCTGTTCCCGAAGTACTGACCCCCGAACAAAAGAAGCACATTTTGGGTCCGCAAGCCAATCTTTGGACTGAATATATTAAAACACCCGAACATGTAGAGTATATGGTCATGCCACGCATTGCCGCACTCTGTGAAGTACAATGGATGCAACCCGAGAAGAAAAATTACGAAGAATTTCTGAAAAGATTGCCTCGTCTATTGGCTGTATACGACAGACTCGGGTACAATTATGCAACGCATGTTTTCGATATCCGGGCTAAATTGACACCCAATTTCGACACCAATTCGCTGGAGGTAGAACTCTCTACCATTGACGATGCACCCATCTATTACACGCTCGATGGAAGTGACCCCACAACGTCCTCTACGTTGTACGAGGGCAAATTCACCATAAAGGATAATGCCGAAATTAAAGCTGTAGCTATTCGCGAAGGAGGAAAAAACAGCAAAGTATACACCGAAAAAGTCAGGGTAAGCAAGGCAACCTTTAAACCCATTACTTTGCTCACTCATCCTGCTCCCAATTATGCTTTTGGGGGCGCAGCTATGTTGGTTGACGGTTTGTTCGGGAAAAGCGCAAACTACAAAACCGGTCGATGGATTGGATTTCAAGCCGAAGATCTGATAGCCGTAATCGATATGCTTGAACCCACAACGATATCCAAAGCCGAAATCAGAAATGCCGTAGTAACCGGTGACTGGGTTTTCGATGCATCGGAAATAACGGTTGCTTCATCGAACAACGATTCGGTTTTCACCACAGTAAAAAGCGAAAAATTTATTGATGCGAAAATGGAAAATTGGTCCGATGTGGTAACACATACATTGACCTTCGATCCGGTAACCGCCCGCTATTTCAAAGTCACAGTGAAGCCTTCTATTATGCCGGCATGGCATCCCGGAAAAGGGAATAGGGCTTTTATTTTTGTTGATGAAATTGTGTTGGACTAATTGCAAACCAACATACATACCTATATAAATACAGCAAACGCACCGGCATTTTTCCGGTGCGTTTTTTATTGTAAACCTTTTGTATGCAGCACGAAATGTTGAACCCGATCGTGACCGTCGATTATTGAATAAGCGAGTAAAGCAATTGTATTTCCTGAGGCCACAAAGTTTCGTCGGGTGTTTCAAGAATAAGCGGCATATCATCGAAGCGCGGATCGTTCATGATAAACCGAAAAATGTCCATACCCATAATACCTTCTCCAATATTGGCGTGCCGATCGACCCGCGAAGCTACTTCTCTTTTGGAATCATTGATATGCATTCCTCGCAGAAATTTAAAACCAACAATCTCGTCAAATTGATGAAACGTAGCGTCGTAATCTTCTTTCGTACGTATCTCGTAACCGGCTGCCAGAGTGTGGGCTGTATCGATACAAACCCCTACTCGGGTTTTATCCTCCACCTTATCAATAATATAGGCTAAGTGCTCAAACCGATAACCCACGTTGGTTCCTTGTCCTGCCGTGTTTTCGATAACTGCGGTAACGCCGGAGGTTTTCTCCAATGCCATATTGACAGATTCGGCAACTCTGTCCAGGCAAGCCTCTTCCGATATCAGATTGAGATGACTGCCGGGATGAAAATTAAAGCGGTTCAATCCAAGTTGCTCGCAGCGTTTCATTTCATCGAAAAAAGCCGTACGCGATTTTTTCAAACCTTCTTCCTCAGGATGACCAAGATTAATCAGGTAACTGTCGTGAGGAAGGATATGATCGGGAGAATATCCAAATTCACGGCAGCGCGCCTTGAAAAGCTCAATATTTTTTTCGGTATAAGGAGCAGCAAACCATTGCCGCTGATTTTTTGTAAAAAAAGCAAAGGCCTTTGCCCCAATTTGATGAGCATTCACCGGAGCATTTTCCACTCCTCCTGCAGCACTGACATGTGCACCTACGTATTTCATATTTCTACAAATTTGCTATTCTTTTGTGGTAATCTCGGAAAAGTGATGAGAAACATCAAACCTCCGCCGGGACGGTTTTTTGCCACAATGCTGCCGTGATGAAACAATACGGCATTTTTCACAATAGACAATCCCAAGCCCGAACCGCCCGTGTTGCGTGTACGCCCTTCATGAACACGATAAAACCGTTCGAAAATACGCCCAAGATGACGCTCATCTACCCCAACACCTGTGTCGTAAAATTCAAAGTACAACGTATCCTCAGTTTTGGCGTAGCAACGCACACCAATCTCGATATTCTCTCCGCCATAAGCCAATGCGTTTTCCGCCAAATTGCGAAAAATGGAATAGAGCAATGTCCGGTTTCCTTCCACGGTTACATCCTCATCCACATCAATCACGAAACGATCGTTTTTCTCTTTAAACCGTTCTTTCAAATCCGATTCGAGCTCTTCCAACAGTTGTCTGATGTTTACCGTTTCCCATTCAAAACGGTCGGGTGCTTCTTCTATTTTCGTTAACAAGGTAATATCCTGGATCAATTCCGACAAACGAATAGTTTGCGCATAAGCACGTTCCAAAAAACTCCTTCTTCGCTCCACATCGTTTTCATCAATGGTAAGCAGGGTTTCGATATATCCTCTGATGGCAGTAACGGGTGTACGCAGCTCATGTGCAATGTTATTGGTCATTTCCTGCTTCAGTAAACGGGTTTTCTCCTGTTTGGTTACATCAGCAATATAGATTTCAAAACTTTCATCATCGAATACAATTACCCGCACATTAAACTGCTTGCCGCTTTTCTCAATACGTTTGGTATATATATTTTCTCTGCGCGGTTTGATTTCCAAAAAACGAACAACATCACTAAAATGTGGATCCGAGAACACTTTTTCCGCATCAAATACCGTTTTATCGGCAATCACATTGAGGTATTGTAAAAAATGCGGGTTGGCATATATTTTTTTTCGGTCGCTCGAAAAAATCGCAATTCCCTCTTTGGAATACTGAAAATGTTGCACCAACTTTTCACGTTCCAAAGCCAATTGCTTACGATTCTGCTGCAAGAGGTTGTAATTTTCAATAATATCGGCACTGATCTCCCCTATTTCGTCGTCAACATAATTCACCGGTTTACTAATCGGCTGTCCGCTTTTAAGCTGCAACGAAAATTCCCTCAACTCCTTAATCGATTTTGAAAATTTTTTGGCAAAATAGTCCATCATTGCCACACACGCCACAAAAAAGAGGAGAATATAGTACACAAAATTATTTTTTGCATCGAGAATAGGCTTCACTTTTGAATCATAAGGCAATGCAATTCGAACAAAATACCCCTCGTCGTATTCTTTAGCATAATACATATACTTTATGTTATTGGTTGCCGAAACACGTACATGGGTGCCACTTTGTCGGGCAATAGCCTTTTGTATTTCCGGTCGCTGCAAATGATTCCCCATCGTATCGACAGATAATGTATTATCATACAACACATTCCCCCGCCAATCGATAACGGTTACACGAGCCTCATCGGGCAAGTACGAAAGTATCTCTTCGACGGCCTTCAAACTGTCTTTTTCATATAGCCGATTGCCGGCAATATAGCGATGAACCGTTTCAGCGTAGACATCCATTATATTTTCCAGGTTCGCCATTCTCTCCTGTTTCACCCGATTTTGTTCGAACACGATAATTCCTACCGTGAAAACGGCTATAATGATAGAAAAATAAATGAGTATTTTTTTGCGGTATGAAAGCGTGAATTTCATTTTTCGTTATTTAAGTCCGTGTTCAAATAATAACCAAATCCGGAACGATTCAAAATAAGCGACGAATAATCGCCCAATTTTTTGCGCAAACGGGTAATGTGTACATCCACCGTTCTATCCAATACAAATTCGTTTTCGCTCCAAACTTTATTCAGAATTTCGCTGCGAGTAAGAATATTTGGCGCCGATTGTGCCAACAACACCAATATTTCGAACTCTTTTTTTGTTAGCGGCACCTCTTCGTCTTTTATCGTAACCCGGTGCGAAGCAGTATCGATAACCAAATCCTCGTACACCCATTTCGTGGACGGGGTTTGAGACGTCGTTGTGCGTTTTAAAACGGCCTTTACCCTTGCCAGCACTTCTTTTACCGAAAAAGGTTTGGTAACATAATCGTCTCCTCCCAACGAAAACCCTTTAAGCATATCGTTTTCGGCATTTTTTGCTGTCAAAAAAATGATGGGAACACTATTTCCCTCCTTGCGCAGTTTCTCTGCCATTTTAAAACCCGACATCCCCTCCATCATCACATCCAGAATAATAAGGCTATGGCTCTCAGAGAGTTTTTCGAGCGCCTCTTCGCCCGAATATGCCACATCAACCTCAAATCCTTCGTTCTCGAGATTAAATTGCAAAATATTGCAAATGTCTTTTTCGTCATCCACCACTAAAATCTTTTCCCCCATGATAGCCATAATCCAATGAATTAAAAAACGTTGCCTATTTTCTTAAGGTTGAAGAGGCGGCTTTTTTTCTTCCTTTTTATGATGCCGTACATCCTTTCCCTCCACCAGATAAATAGCGGCTTCGGCCATATTTACCGCCATATCGGCCACACGCTCAATGTTATACGAAATAGAAGTAATGTACATGATATTCAAAATGGCCTGACGACTGAGCACTTTATCTTTAAATGCTTCAGCAAGACGTTTCTCCATTTTCTTATCCCACTTATCCACCTTATCATCCATCTGAATGGTTTCGTATGCCAATTCGTGACTTAATCCGGTAAAAGAGAAAATAGCATTTTTCAACATATTGGTAGCATATATCAGCATTTTGTCCAAATGTCCCCGATATTCTTCAAATCCTTCAATGGTAAGATCGGTTTTTTTTAGAAACCCGGCCACATTCTGAATCTGGTCTCCCACCCTTTCCATTGAAATGGTGATATCGTGATAGGCCATGATTTTCCTGAGATCGGTAGCACGCGGCGTAAAAAGAATAATCGCATTTATTACTTTTTCTCTGATGGTAAGATCCAGCGAATCAATTATTTTTTCGTTTCTTATTATTTCGTTCAACACTTCTTCGTCGAGATTACTTTCAAGCAATTTTTGCGTAAGTGCAATCTGATTAAGAACAATCTCGGAAAGAATTCGAAAATCGCTCTGCAATTCTTCCAGGTATTTTTCTTTAATCACCGAACCGGGGAAGCCAAAATTATTATTAAAAGTATCCATTGATGTATTTAGATTTTATATTGTTCGCTCTCAGCACGTAAAATTAATAGAATAATTCAGAAAACACGATACATCCATCGCATTTTTACCCAAAGATTCCGGTAAGATATTCTTCGGTTTTCTTGTGTTGAGGTTTGGTAAACATCTGCCTGGTAGGAGCATATTCCACCAAATCGCCAAGATACATAAACATGGAGTTGTCCGATATGCGTGCAGCCTGCGACATGTTATGAGTAACGATAAGGATCGTAAAATTCTTTTTAAGATCCAATAGCAATTCCTCAATTTTATTGGTAGAAACAGGGTCGAGTGCCGAGGTTGGTTCGTCCATAAGCAATACTTCGGGTTTCAATGCCAATGCACGAGCAATACACAACCGCTGTTGCTGTCCTCCGGAAAGAAACGATCCACGTCGGTTCATCACATCTTTTACTTCATCCCACAGAGCAACCGCCATAAGACTTCGTTGCACAATCTCATCTTTTTCTTCCTTCTTCAGCTTGATGCCGTTCAACCGATATCCCGCCAGTACATTATCGTAAATACTCATGGTAGGAAAAGGATTGGGAGTCTGGAACACCATTCCCGCCAGCCGACGCACCTCCATCGGATTCATCTCCATAATGTTTTGTCCTTTCAGGTAAATATCGCCGGTTGTCTCTATCTTGGGATAAAGGTCGTGCATACGATTAATTGCTCTGAGGAGAGTGCTTTTTCCGCAGCCCGACGGTCCCATAATAGCAGTAATGGTATTGGGATAAATATCGGCAGAAACATTGTTGACCGCCTTTTTACCCGGTGCATACGATACCGACACATTTCTCAACTGCAGTATGGGTTCGTTTGCCGAGTTTTCGTTCTGATTATTCAATTTATTTTCCGTTATATTTTCCATCTACGTGCAACAATTTTAGCTATCCAATTTAGCAAAAATATCACAATTAACAACAACAAAGAAGCAGACCAAATAATATCCACCAAATTGGGATCGTTATAAAAATCCCAAATCAACAAGGGGATGGCACTGGTGGGCTTCAAAATATTCCAGTTGACCACCGCAGCACCCAGGGCGGTAAGCATAAGCGGTGCGGTTTCGCCCATAACACGCGAAACCGCCAGCAAAATCCCCGTAAAAATTCCCCCGAATCCCGACGGTAAAATTACTCTAAAAACCACACTCGTATACGAGGCACCCAAAGCCAATCCGGATTCTTTCAACGTCCGGGGAAGCATTTTCAAGGTTTCTTCCGTTGATCGCACCACCATAGGCAACATCATGATAGTTAGCGCCACGCTTCCGGCCAATGCCGAATAACTTCTCAACGGTTTTACTACCCATATATACGCAATAATGCCGATTACAATCGAAGGCATTCCCTGCAGTAAATCGGTAAGGTAACTCACCGTACGGGCAAACTTATTTTCGGGATGCTCCGAGAGGTAAATGCCAACAAACAATCCCAACGGAATAGTAAACAAAACCGCCATTCCTACAATAAGGATAGTCCCCGTAATGCCGTTAAGGATTCCGCCGGGGATGGGCTCTCCACTCATTTTTGCAAGCAGGGCATCCATCGAAGAAGGTGCAACCTGAGTAAACAAACGCCAGTTAAAATTTTTATATCCTTTGGATACCACCTCCCAAATAATGAGAAACAGCGGAATCATGGCAAGGAATGAAAATAAACAAACCAACCCAAAAACAATTTTATCTTTGGCAGCGCGTTTCTTTACATTCGAAAACTTCACTCGATCACTCATCTTACGGATAATTTTTTCATGATAAACTTGGCTATTAGATTAATAACAGCCGTTATAAGAAACAACAACAAACCGATACCAATAAGAGCACTCAGTTTCAAGCCATCGGCCTCGCCAAACTGATTGGCTATAACGCTCGCCATCGTATTTCCCGTATCGCGCAACGAGGTGGGCACGTTGGTGGTGTTCCCGATAAGCATGGTAACAGCCATTGTTTCGCCTAGTGCTCGTCCCAATGCAAGAATATACGCAGCCACAATACCCGAACTTGCCATTGGCAAGCTCACATGTCGAATTGTTTCTGCACGAGTAGCCCCTAAACTGTACGCTCCCTCCTTCACCGTGTCGGGAATCATCGATAAAAATTCGGCACTCAGCGACGAAGCATACGGAATAATCATTACGGCCAATACAATCGAAGCAAGAAAAATTCCGAACCCTTGTGCATTGACCCCCAATTGGATGACAATCGGCCGTAAAGTATAAAATCCCCATAATCCATAAACGATGGAGGGGATACCTGCAAGCAAATCGACTACCGAACTTACGAAAGACGATATCTTGTAACCTTTAAAATACTCGCCGTTGAACAACGCTACGGGCAACGAAAACGGGATACAAAGCAAAAGGGCAAAAAAAGCCGTGAAAAGGGTACCTATTATAAAAGACCATGCACCATATTCTTCTGTTTCGGGGCGAGGATCCCATTCGGCATTAAAGATAAAACCAAAAACACCATACTCGTGAAAAACATCCAACGACTGCTTTACCAACACATAAATAACCCCTGCCGTTAACAAAAGAATAGCCAACGCAGCAGCAAACAGCAACCCTTTAAAAATTTTATCTTTCATCTACTAACGATTTTTCATGGAGTACCGTTTTTTCATGATCGCCAACAGTCTCTGTTTCCGATAAAACATTTACAATGGCAATTTCCGGATCGGGAGCGGTCGATAGCTTCTCTCCTGCAAAATGAATACGATTAATGATACGTTGAGTTTTTTGTACTGCCCGCAAGGGCAACGGCACGTAATTCACCTGTGCTGCCAACTTTTGCCCATCGGGACCAATAATATAATTCAGCAAATCGACCAACACTTCCGCCTCTTGTCTCGAATGTCCACAGTAAGTCTGATCCTCATAAACCAACAGCCACGTCAACATGCTGATAGGATACGCATGGGGGTGTGGCATATCGGTAAGGGTAAGTTTCATATCGTCGGACAAATCGGTCTCCGCTGCTGCAGATATGGTCTCCAGCGTAGCTTTCACATAATTACCTGCTTTGTTTTTGAGCAGTGCCGACGGCATCTGCAACGTTAACGCATATTCCGACCCAAC
Source organism: uncultured Dysgonomonadaceae bacterium (assembly GCA_964444915.1). Lineage (GTDB taxonomy): Bacteria > Bacteroidota > Bacteroidia > Bacteroidales > Dysgonomonadaceae > Anaerorudis. The sequence continues at coordinate 3,341 of CAYUIY010000032.1, read as the reverse complement.
GTAACCGATAGCACCTTCCGTTAATTGTACAATACTTGCCACACCCGGATTTCCTTTTGCGGCAAGACCGGCCTTCCATTTCAATGCTTTGCCTGTTCCCATTTCTCTATTCCATTCGGGACTCACTTTGTTCAAATATTCCGAAAAAACAAATGTTGTTCCGCTGCCGTCGGAGCGATACACAGGGGTTATTTCCAAATCGGGAAAACGAACATTGGGATTTTCGGCCGCCAACCGCGGATCGTTCCATCGGGTAATCTTTCCCATGAAAATATCGGCAATCAGCTCACCTGTCAGCCGCAGGCTATCCACTCCGCTAAGGGTGTACGACAATACCACTCCTCCCATACACGTAGGGATATGCACCACTTCGGCACCCATCGATGCAGTTTCTTTTTCGTTCAAAAATGCATCACTAGCAGCAAAATCAACCGATTTATCGCGCAAACTACGGATACCGCCTCCACTACCGATGGCTCCATAATTGACTCTTACGCCCGGATTTTTGCGCATGTAGTCTCTAAAAACGATACTATAAAAAGGATAAGGAAAAGTAGCGCCTGCCCCCGAAAGAGTAACTCCCACCGACCTTTTGCTCTTGTCCCTACTTCCGCTACACGAAAATAACGAAAAACATATCAGGAGAAACAACAGTGTTTTTTTCATCTTCGATTTAAAAATCTTATCTCGGCTACAAAAATATAACACTTATGTTACAAAGTTGTTACAAAAATATGACATAATTATTAAGTTTAAAAACTTAACCCCTAAATACGGGTCTATATATGTTAAAAGATGCAGTATTTTTCTTCTCTTCAACAAATCATTACAAAGAATTCGGAAGTAATTTATGCTTATCGTGAAAAGATAAACAAAAACTTCATTTATCTGAAAAGTTTGTATAACTTTGCAACCTCAATACAAAAATGTTTAACATATTAAATTTAAAGAAATTATTAAATGGCAACAAAACTGCGCTTACAAAGACACGGACGCAAACATTATGCGTTTTTTCACATTGTCGTTGCAGATAGCAGGGCTCCACGGGATGGAAAGTTTATAGAAAGGATAGGTTCTTATAATCCGAACACTCATCCGGCTACAATCACTTTAAATTTCGACAGGGCTTTGTATTGGCTGCAAACAGGTGCCCAACCTACCCATACCGCTCGCAATATCTTATCAAGAGAAGGCGTATTATTGAAAAAACATCTTTTGGGTGGTGTAGCAAAAGGAGCTTTTTCGGAAGAAGAAGCGGAAAAAAGATTCCAAGAATGGAAAGAGAACAAGCAAAAAACTCTCGATGCGTTGAAACAAAAAGACGAAGAAAAACTGCGTGCCGATGAAAAAGCTCGCCTCGAAGAAGAGAAAAAGATAAACGAAGAGAAAGCCAAAGCTTTAGCCAAGAAAAAAGCCGAAATGGAAGCAGCCAATGCTCCTGAGCCTGAAGAACCGGCTGCAGAAGAAAAGAAGAATGAGCCGGAAGCAAAAGAAAAATCAGCTGTAAAAGAAGAACCATCCGCTGAAGATAAGAAAGAAAAATCAACTGCAAAGGACGAACCGGCTGCAGAAGAAAAGAAAGAAGAAACAGCAACAGAATAATTCTCTCATTTTTCTCGATATGTAAAAAAGTATCCGTAAATGATTTACGGATACTTTTTTTATATTATGCCATGTGCGCCAATGTTTCCCTATCTTCCTACTTGGCCTTCGACAACAGATAATAATCCAAAATAGTTAGGGCAGCCATCGCTTCCACAATGGGAACAGCACGAGGAACAACGCACGGATCGTGCCTCCCCCGAGCTTTTATTATGGTTTCGTTGCCCTCGATATCCACCGTTTGCTGCTCCCTCAAGAGGGTTGAAACCGGTTTGAAAGCCACACGAAAATAAATATCCTCGCCATTGGATATGCCGGCCTGAATACCTCCCGAATGATTTGTCCGTGTTCGTATGATGCCGTTATCGTTAAAGAAAACATCGTTCACTTCGGACCCCCGATGATTCACATCGAACCCATCGCCATACTCAAAACCTTTTGCCGCATTGATGCTCAACATGGCTGCACCCAGTGCGGCATGCAGTTTACCGAACACCGGTTCGCCCAATCCCGCGGGCACTCCTTTAATCACGCACGTCACCACCCCGCCTGTTGTATCGCCTTGAGCGCGCACCTCCTCTATGAGATCGATCATCTGCCATGCTTTTTCGGGATCGGGGCAACGTACCGGAGTAGATTCTATCAACGAAAAATCATATTTCGTATAGTCTTTGTCCAACGTAATTCCGCCAACTTGCGAGGTATAAGCCGTTATTTGGATATTCAGTCTTTTAAGATATAATTTGGCAACTGCTCCGGCAACCACACGCGCAACAGTTTCGCGTGCCGAAGAGCGCCCCCCTCCCCGATAATCGCGAATGCCGTATTTTTTCTGATACGTATAATCGGCATGTGAAGGACGAAACACATCTTTCAGATTTTCATAATCCGAAGAACGAAAATTCTCGTTCTTCACCATAAATCCAATCGGTGCTCCGGTTGTTTTTCCCTCGAAAATACCGGAAAGAAAAATCACCGTATCCGATTCTTTACGGGGAGTAGTAATACGGGATTGACCCGGCCGACGCCTATCCAATTCGCTCTGGATGAATTCTATATCCATTCTGATTCCCGGAGGGCAACCATCGATCACTCCCCCTACGGCTTCGCCGTGCGACTCACCGAAAGACGTTAACCTGAATATATTCCCGAATGTATTCATATTTTACTCATTTCACTCACGTCATCTTTCTTTGCCATTGCACCCCGATCCGCAATCCTCTGAACCCTGTCCGCAATGGTTCGAATCGCAATTACAACCCGCCGAGAAAGCGGCAATCTCTTCGGGTGTTGCATCGCGCACCCCAATCACCGTTCCTTCAAAATACATGGTTTCGCCTGCCAAAGGGTGATTAAAATCCATCGTCACCATATCATCTCCAATGTTTGCAACAAAACCCATCAGACGGTTTCCGTCGGTATCCATCATCGGAACCATATTTCCTTCGAACAGTACCTCTTCGTCTATTTCGCCGTCAACCTCAAAGATGGTTTTCGGCAAATCGATAATTCTCTCCTCATCGTATTGGCCATACGCTTCTTCAGGAGCAATCGAGAAGCTGAAACGATCACCTTCCTCCAATCCCTCGAGATAACTTTCAAATGCTTCAAGCATCGCATGGACGCCAAAAACAAATTCCAGTGGTTTTTCTATGGTTGCTTGTTCCACTAATTCGCGTTCTTCGCCTTCACCTACATGCAAATCGTAGGTCAATGTAACGTACTTGTTTGTTGAAATT
>CAYUIY010000031.1:0-23353 GCA_964444915.1 uncultured Dysgonomonadaceae bacterium | reverse complement strand
CTGAAGCCTGACAATATAATCGAACGTTTCTTTCCCAATAAGGAAAACAAAAAATAGAAAGTTTTTCATGATTTGCATGCAACAGCAAAAATTCCATTTAAAAATAACATCCGATGCAGGAAACAAATCAGAATAAGCTGTTAAATAAGTTAGCTAAAAGTGATTATAAATACGGCTTTACAACCGATATTCCTACCGAATACATCGAAAAAGGATTAAATGAAAAGGTGGTGAAGCTGATTTCGGAAAAAAAGAATGAACCCGATTGGCTGCTCGATTTTCGATTGAAGGCCTATCATCACTGGCTGACAATGAAGGCACCTACATGGGCGCATCTAAATATTCCTCCTATCGATTTTCAAGATATCATTTATTATGCTGCTCCTCAAAAGAAAAAAAGTCCCCAAACTCTGGATGAAGTCGATCCCGAATTATTAAAAACATTCGAACGGTTGGGGATTCCTCTTGAGGAACAAAAACAACTCGCAGGAGTGGCTGTCGATGCCGTTATGGATAGTGTGTCTGTAAAAACTACCTTCAAAGAAATATTGGCCGAAAAAGGCATTATTTTTTGTTCGTTTAATGAAGCAGTCCAACACCATCCCGACCTGGTTAGAAAATATCTCGGGAGTGTGGTTCCCTATAAAGACAACTTTTATGCTGCTCTTAATTCGGCAGTATTCAGCGATGGATCATTTGCTTACATCCCAAAAGGCGTGCGTTGCCCTATGGAATTATCTACCTATTTCCGCATCAATGCAGCAAATACCGGTCAGTTTGAGCGTACATTAATCATCGCCGACGACGATTCGTACGTGAGTTATTTGGAAGGTTGCACGGCCCCCATGCGGGATGAAAATCAACTTCATGCAGCAGTGGTGGAAATAATTGCCCTAGAAAATGCCGAAGTAAAATATTCTACGGTTCAAAATTGGTATCCGGGCGATAAAGAAGGCAAAGGAGGTGTTTATAATTTTGTTACAAAACGAGGAATTTGCAAGGGAAACAATTCCAAAATATCGTGGACCCAAGTGGAAACAGGTTCGGCCATTACATGGAAATACCCCTCGTGTATTCTTGCCGGCGACAATTCGATAGGAGAATTTTATTCTGTGGCGGTGACAAACAATTTTCAGCAAGCCGACACCGGTACCAAAATGATTCATCTCGGAAAAAATACCCGCAGTCGTATCGTAAGCAAAGGAATATCGGGGGGATATAGTCAAAATAGCTATCGCGGACTGGTGAAAATTGCAAAAAATGCAGACAATGCACGCAACCATTCGCAGTGTGACAGTTTATTACTGACAGACCACTGTGGTGCGCACACCTTTCCTTATGTCGATATACAAAATCCAACAGCTATTCTGGAACACGAAGCAACCACCTCAAAGATCAGTGAAGACCAGATATTCTATTGTAACCAACGTGGGCTGAGCGACGAAGAAGCCATAAGACTTATCGTGAATGGTTATGTAAAAGAAGTCGTAAACAAACTCCCGATGGAATTTGCGGTTGAAGCACAAAAACTACTGCAAATAAGTCTGGAAGGTAGTGTAGGATAAATTACTTAACACAAGAATAAATAAAAAACAGTTAAAGTTCGTATATTTGCACTCAAAAAGCTTGCAACAACTCAGATTCAATCATGACAAAAGAATTTAAACGTACACTTATTACATCGGCATTGCCGTATGCAAATGGTCCCATACATATAGGTCATCTTGCCGGAGTATATGTTCCGGCCGATATTTATGCACGGTATCTTCGTTTGAAAGGCGAAGAAGTAATTTTTATCGGAGGATCGGACGAACATGGTATTCCCATCACGGTGAAAGCACGCAACGAAGGCGTCACACCTCAGGATATTGTGGACAAATATCATCATTTAATCAAAGATTCGTTTGAACAATTCGGTATTTCGTTCGACATTTATTCTCGTACAACATCCAAAATCCATAAACAAACGGCTTCGGAATTCTTTTTGAAGTTATACGAAAAAGGAGAATTCATCGAAATGGAAACCGAACAATATTACGATGAGGAAGCAGGGCAATTCCTTGCCGACCGCTACATCATCGGTACTTGCCCCATTTGCGGATACGAACATGCTTACGGCGATCAATGCGAAGAGTGTGGCACATCGCTCACCCCTACTGATTTGATCAATCCCAAGTCGATGCTAAGCGGCAGCACTCCTGTCATGCGTAAAACCAAACATTGGTATTTGCCATTAAATAAACACGAAGAATGGTTAAGAAAATGGATCCTTGAAGAACATAAAGAATGGCGACCCAATGTATACGGACAATGTAAATCGTGGCTCGATCTGGGACTGCAACCTCGTGCCGTTAGTCGCGACTTGGATTGGGGAATTCCGGTTCCATTGAAAGGTGCAGAAGGTAAGGTGCTCTATGTATGGTTCGATGCTCCTATCGGATACATTTCAAATACAAAAGAATTGTGCTTGCAAAATCCCGAAAAATACGGTAATTGGGAAAAATGGTGGAAAGACCGCGATACACGCCTTATTCATTTTATTGGAAAAGACAACATTGTGTTTCACTGTATCATTTTTCCTGTAATGCTGAAAGCCGAAGGTACTTTTATCCTTCCCGATAATGTGCCGGCCAACGAATTCTTGAATCTTGAAGGAGAGAAAATATCCACTTCACGCAATTGGGCAGTTTGGTTGCACGAATACCTCGAGGATTTTCCGGGAAAACAAGACGTGTTGCGTTATGTCTTAACGGCAATTGCACCCGAAACCAAAGACAACGATTTCACGTGGAAAGATTTTCAAACGCGTAACAACAATGAATTAGTGGGAGTATTGGGAAATTTTATCAACCGTGTGTTGATTCTTACTCAAAAACATTTCGACAATAAAGTTCCTCCTCGAGGATCGCTTACCGATTACGACAAAAAGACGTTGGAAGAATTGGGCGATTTAAGAAAAGCTGTAGAAAAAAATCTCGATAATTTTCGTTTTCGCGAAGCTCAACAGGAAGCCATGAATTTTGCCCATCTTGGCAATAAATACCTGGCTGAAACCGAACCCTGGAAAACGATAAAAACAGATACAGACCAAACGGCAACCATCCTCAATACAGCCCTGCAACTTGTTGCAAACCTGTCTATCGTTTTTGAACCGTTTTTACCTTTTTCGGCAGAAAAAATACGTCGCTTTCTCCGTATCGATAACTTATCATGGAACCGTTTGGGCGATGCCGATATTTTACCTGTCGGACATGAACTTGGAAAATCGGAATTACTTTTCGAAAAAATCGAAGACGACATTATCGAAAACCAAATTCAACGCTTACTTGATATTAAAAAAGCAAACGAAGCAAAAGAATATAAAGCAAAACCCATTAAAGAAACTATTCCGTTTGAGGTATTCGAAAAACTCGATATCCGTGTAGGAACGGTATTGGAATGTGAGAAATTACCCAAATCGGATAAATTGCTTCGTTTTGTGTTAGACGACGGACAAGGGAAACGAACTATTGTTGCGGGCCTTGCAAAATGGTATCCTCATCCCGAAGAGTTAGTAGGTAAACAAGTGTGCTTTATTGCCAATCTCGAACCCAGAAAATTGCGCGGCATCGTGTCGGAAGGCATGATCCTTTCGGCAGAAAATCCCGATGGTTCGTCGGTACTCATTGAGCCGATGAAAAACGTATTCCCGGGAAGCCGGGTAGTGTAAAATAAACCGGCTATAACACCTAAAAATTAATTGTGCAGGGTGATTTCCGATTCACACTGCTATAAAAACATAATCCCAATGAAAAATTTTGTTCTTTCTAAAAAATTTTTGCCCGATTTGATTGCTATCGCGGCATTCGTGGTTTTATCTTTTGCCTATTTTTCCCCTGCCATTTTTGAAGGAAGGGTCATTGCTCAACACGATTCATTGGCTGCAATCGGACAGGGACAAGAGCAACGCGATTACATGGAGCGTCATAATGGCGAACGCACCCGCTGGATCAATTCCATGTTTTGCGGTATGCCTACGTATCAAATGTCGCCTACTTATAACTCTACTAAACCGCAGGATGCAGCTAAAAAACTTTACTCACTGTTTCTCCCCGATTATGTATACCTGCTTTTCATTATGCTGCTCGGGTTTTATATCCTTATGCGTGCATTCGAAGCATCGCCGTTGATTAGTGCACTAGGTGCTATTCTTTGGACTTTCTCTTCGTATTTCCTGATTATTATCGCTGCGGGACATATATGGAAATTTATTACGCTGGCTTACATACCGCCTACAATAGCAGGGTTGGTATATGCTTATCGAAAAAAATATATTCTCGGAGCATTGCTCGTCATGGTATTTGTCGCTTTTCAAATCTCCGCCAATCACATTCAAATGAGTTATTATTTTTTGTTTGTGATGTTTTTCATGGTGCTTGCATTTTTTGTCGATGCAATAAAAAACAAAACACTACCCCACTTTTTTAAAGCTACAGGAGTGATTGTCATAGCCGCAATCATTGGTGTTTTGGCCAATTCGTCAAATTTGTATCACACTTATGAATACTCCAAAGAAAGCATTCGGGGTAAATCGGAACTTTCGCATCACGGAGAAGCCAACAAAACCGATAACGGATTGGAACGCAATTACATTACCCAGTGGAGTTACGGCGTTGACGAAACATGGACACTGCTTATTCCTAATGCCAAAGGTGGAGCATCGGTTCCGCTTTCAGAAAACCCAAAGGCTATGAGCAAAGCGCGACCTGAATACCGGCAATTGTACGCACAAATCGGTCAGTATTGGGGAGAACAACCCGGAACCTCAGGACCTGTGTATGTGGGTGCTTTTGTGTTGACATTGTTTATATTGGGACTTTTTATCGTAAAAGGACCCGTGAAATGGGCGCTACTTGCCGGGACCGTTTTCTCGATTTTGCTTTCTTGGGGGAAAAATTTCATGGGGTTGACCAATTTTTTTATCGACAACATCCCTTTTTATAATAAATTTCGTACGGTTTCATCCATTCTTGTTGTAGCCGAATTTTGCATTCCGTTGCTTGCTGCTCTAACGATAAAAGAGTTAATTGAGAAGCCTGAAATTCTGAAAAATAACATGAAATACCTCTATATCAGTCTTGGACTCACAGGAGGTATTGCTTTACTGTTTACCCTTGCACCAAAACTCTTTTTTACCTCGTTCATCTCGAGCAGTGAAATGCAAGCTTTGCAAACCCTTCCGCCGGAGCATTTCCGTGCCATTGTAGATAATCTCACCGAAATGCGCATAGCCATGTTTACAGCAGATGCATGGCGGAGTGTTGCCATCATCATTATTGGCACTCTCCTACTCTACGCCATGATAAATCATAAATTGAAAGCTCAAACAGCAGTAGCATGCATCCTTGCCCTCTGCCTTATTGATCTGTGGACGGTAGACAAACGCTATCTGAACGACAGTCATTTTACTCATAAAACCGACATAGATCAATTTTTTACAAAAACACCTACCGATGAACGAATTCTTAGCGATACCACCAAACATTATCGGGTACTCAATATGGCTACCAGTACTTTTAACGACGGTATTACGCCTTACTGGCATAAATGCATCGGCGGATATCATCCCGCAAAATTGCGCAGGTATCAAGACCTGATCGATGTACATCTTTTTAAAGAAATGATGGCATTGCAAGACGATATCATTCGTACCCAAGGCCTGTTGGACTCGGTGGATGCCGAAGGATTTAAGGTGTTGAATATGCTGAACACCAAATGGATTATCATGCCGGCCGAAGGAGGCGGAACACTACCGATAGCAAATCCTTTTTATCAGGGGAATGCATGGTTTGTGGATAACATTACTTTTGTGAACAATGCCGATGAAGAAATCGATGCATTGGGTAAAATAGATTTACATAATCAAGCCGTTGCAGATAAACAATTTGCACCTCTTCTTGCCGGATTTTCCGTTACTCCAAAAGATTCCACGTCTGCCATTCGGTTGGTATCTTACGATTCCAATTTGTTCAATTATCGTGTTGATGCAAAGAAAGACGAATTAGCCGTTTTTTCGGAAATCTATTATCCTAAAGGGTGGCAAATCACCATCGACGAAAAGCCGGCAACAATGTTGCGAGCAAATTACACGTTGCGCGCACTGCCTGTTCCCAAAGGACAACACGAAATTGTGTTTAAATTTGATCCACCGAGCATCAAAATCACCGATACCATTGCCTATATCGCCCTTGCTATTATGCTATTAACGGCAATCGTGATAGCATGGAAGGAAATCAAAACGGTTTTACGCCAATAAAATCAAAAATTAAACTAAAGTTCAAAACCGATAGAATTGCGTAAACCATTCGTAAAATTTACGGATGCCGATTTCAAGTGGTGTAGAAGGTTTGTAGCCGAACTCTTTTTCGAGCAGTGAGGTATCAGCATAAGTGCTAATGACATCTCCCGGCTGCATACCCATTAATTCTTTTACGGCTTTTTTACCCGTAATGCTTTCGATGGTTGCAATAAAATCCATAAGTTTTACGGGCGACGAGCATCCCATATTGTATATAGCATACGGTATTTCGTTTTTGGGAGGTGAAGGGATAATTTTTAAAAGCCCCTCCACGATATCGTCGATATAAGTAAAATCGCGTTCCATGTTTCCGTAATTGAAAACTTTGATTGGTTGCCCTGTCAAAATTGCCGACATAAACAGCGAAGGAGCCATATCGGGACGCCCCCAGGGTCCGTATACAGTAAAAAAGCGAATTCCGGTAACCGGAATCTTATAGATTTTGCTATAAGTAAAAGCCATTAATTCATCTGCTTTTTTTGTCGCTGCATATAGGCTCACCGGTGAATCCGTACGATCCGATTCCTTATAAGGAGTTTTTGCATTTGCACCATAGACGCTACTGGAACTGGCAAAGACCAAATGCTCAACTTTATGCCGGCGACATGCTTCCAACAAGTTGATGAATCCCACAATATTGGAGTCGATATAGGCATAAGGATTTTCCAAAGAATACCTTACCCCGGCCTGCGCAGCAAGATGAACAACATGCGTAAAATTTTCGCGTTCAAATAAAGAATTCAGATGTTCTTTATCCATCAAATCTAATTTCATGAAGCGGCAAAATCTAAACAAGCTGCTTTGAACGTATTTGTTTGGTTTTATTTTTTTCTCCGGTATGCCGGTCTCGCGCAGGCGAGCATATTTTAGTTTCACATCGTAGTAAGCATTGATATTATCGATGTCAACTACTTCATGGCCACACTCTAACAACGCACGCGCAACATGATATCCAATAAATCCGGCAGCACCTGTAACCAGTATTTTCATTTTGTTGTTTTAAAAAATTACAATGACATAGTTGCCTATTTCAAAATAGGTTTTATCTTCAATTGCGGAATGCAATTCTTCATCTCTTTTTACTTTTTTCGTAGGAAGCATCAGAATTGCATTAGCCAAGGAATTATCCACTATATCTTCTTTTTCTACCATTTTCACATCCTCTCCAAAAAAAGCATCCATACTTTCTGCACGGTGTATGCCATAAACACAATAATTTGTAATATGATTCTCTTCTGCTAACGTTTTTGCCTGTTTACACAAATCGGCCACACCTATATAAGGATTTAATTGAGGCATGGAACAACCTAACACAAAAATCATCGATAAAATCCCGATAGACATTGTACATATGGACCGATAAATATTATTTTTTCGATATAATTGATAAATGACTATCAAACTGCTTATCGACAATATTCCCGCTGCAACAAAAATCAAGGGCTTACCTAGAAAAGCTGTTTCTTCCAAGCGGATCAAGTAGATTATTGCCGGTAATGCACAAGTAAAAATCGCCGCCGGAATAGTAATGGAAAGCTTTATCCACGGGTTTTGTTCGTCGAATTTATTCAGCAGCAACATCGAAAGATAAATGGCAAAAGGAAAAATGGGAAGCAGGTAATAATCCTGTTTCGAACTAAATAGAGACAACATTACAAAAGTGGAGCCGACGATGATTGCAAAAAAATGCTCGACGTCGGTATTGATTTTTTTCTTTAACCATCCTGCAATAATAAGCCCAATAACCAACAGCGACCAGGGAGCCAATGAATACCAGATTGTTATGGCGTAAAAGTAAAACGGTTCTTTATGATGAAAAGCATTAATTCCCCTATCGACGGTCTGATGTACGACCAGATCATATAAATATTCTTTTCCACCTTCCATATAAACTCCGGCAAACCAAATAACGCATCCTGTTAAAATGATCAACAGGCTTTTCCACCCCCAGTATCGTTGAATGGTATTTAATTGCCTTTTGTACAGTAAAAAAAGGAGGGTAGAAACAACAGGAATTAATATACCTACCGGCCCCTTTGAAAAAAGTGCCAAAAACACATACAACGGGAAAAGATATAAATCGTGTTTACGATGTTCTTGCTTGTAGATTTTATAAAAAGTATAAAGAGATAAAGTAATGAACATCACCATCAGCATATCCATACGGACGTACAGGGTAAACACCAAAAAAATCCGCCGGTCATTAACATAAGCAAGGGAAGATGTTCGTTCACACCATTTTCTTTCCGTATCCATTTGGTCATGGTTATAAGGGTAACAAGGGCAGGGATAAATGAAAGCAACGACAAAAACCACCTGCGATGACCGCCCAACAACACCTTGCCAATCATCATCAACCAAAAATATAAAGGAGGCTTATCTGTATAAATAACACCCTGATTTGTAAAAGTGAATATGTTTCCGTTGCGCAAAGCTTCATCCACAATACTCAGATACCGCAACTCGTTCATTAATGTTAAGTCGCGCAATATCATTGCAGGCAATAATGCAATAAACCAAACCAGATAAATGTGTTTAGTTTTCATCTAATTTTATTTTTTTGCTTCTGTTCCCAATCATGATATTTCTGATATAGGCAACAAATCCAAAAGACTGGCCAAGCAGCAAAATGGGATCGAGACGAAAAATGGCATAGATGATGATAATAGATGAACCTATTAGACTCAACACCCAAAAACCGAGCGGAAGAACAGATTCACGATGATATAAGGAATAAACCCACTGATAAATAAATCGCAGAGAAAAAATTATCTGTCCGGAAGATCCAAAGATCAACAACCACAAAGGAATATTTTTGTTGTGAAAAAATGTAAGGTCAAATGCCGATAAATCGCGAAGCATATATGCGATTGCTGCGAGAGGCGTAAGCAACAATACAACTTTGACCACACCGATAATTCTTTTCCAGATTCCTTGTAGATTCAGGTTCCAAAGATAGACGTAATAGGATAAAAACTGTCCGAGTATAATGGCAAAATCGTTTCTGAGCGTACCATAAACAAAAAGCAAAAACGATCCCAGTATGCTTAATATCCAAAATGCAGGCGGAGAAAGCACCTTCTTGGCCTTTTCGGTCACAATCCATTGATACAGCACACGGGCAGAAAAAAAAAGTTGTGCCAGTAACCCAATTCCAAAAACCCAAATCTGAGTCTCTTGCATAATTACTCCAAATTGCTGTCATTCACAGCGTAATTGATATATCGTTTCTTCATCCATCGATAAGCAAAACAGTCGATAAAAGGCCCTGTCAGTCGATTCCATAAATGATAGTTGGATTTCCCGGCCATGCGTGGATAATGACGTACGGGAGTTTGCTTAACTTTTCCGTTTTGCAGCAGAATCAATGCCGGCATAAAACGGTGCATACCGTTGAAAAGTGGCATTTTTTTCGCTGCATCGGTATGCATGACTTTCAAAGGGCATCCTGTATCGGAAATGCCATCGTTGGTCATCATTCTTCGATAACTGTTTGCTATTTTCGATTGAAGATTTTTAAAAAACGAATCTTTACGGTTTGCTCTTATCCCCGTTACCATCTCATAATCTGCTATGTCTTTCAACAGAAGATTAAAATCTTCCGGATCTGTTTGCAAATCGGCATCCATATATCCCACATAATCTGAGAAAGTATAATCGATACCCGCTTTAAGTGCAGCACTGAGCCCGCGGTTCTTTTCAAGACTTAAATAAAAAAAATCATCGTTCCTCTCACATATCTCACGAATTCGATTTAAGCTATCATCCGTAGAGCCGTCGTTTATAAAAAGCACACACGCAGGATAGATCGATTTCGGAAGAAAGTGTTGCAATTTTTTTTCCAGAGCATAGATGTTGTCTTCTTCATTATAAACAGGAACAAGAATAGTAAACCTATAATTTTTTGTTCGATTTTCCACTACATCCATTTTGTTTTTAAGTGGTGAGCCATATAAAGCATGTATACATTAAGGTGTCTGCCTTGACTTCGTCCTGCAAAATTAGTAAAAAAACGAAAAGGAACACAATTCAGAGGATTGAATTTACACATACAATAAAGATTATAATCCCAATTGCCGATAAGCTTCCTGCAATAGTTCCTCATTGTCGGCAATCAATAAAACAATATCACCTATCTCAAGAGAGGTATTTCCTCGTGGAACTAAATATTCACCGCTGCGCTTTATCATGGTGACCAACACTTTATCAGGTAATGAAAGGTCTGACAGTCTGTTACCGTTTTTAATCATTTCTTCTGTTATCACTATTTCCGCCACTGCCGAATTGATTTCATCCGACAAATCGATGTCAAATTCTTTTAGTTGAGGTTTGCTCGTTTTACTGTTACGGTCGGCTAAACCGAGCCACTCTGCCATCAGCGGAACAGATGTTCCCTGCAAGAGCAAAGAAAGTATGGTTATGAAGAAAACAATATTAAACATAGTTTCAGCCTGCTGTACCCCACTAATCCACGGATACGTGGCAAAAATGATGGGTACTGCACCACGTAATCCAACCCAAGCAACAAATGTTTTTCCTTTGAAAGGAATTTTTTTAAACGGCATTAAAAGAGCAAAAACCGAAACCGGACGTGAAACAAAAATCATAAACAGGCCAATCAAAATTCCAACGCTGGCTATAGGCAACAGCTCGTGCGGATTAACCAATAAACCCAACGTTAAAAACATAATGATTTGGAATAGCCAAGTGAGCCCGTCAAAAAATCTCATCATGCTGCGTTTATACACAAAGCGTTGATTTCCAATCAAAAGACCACCTATATAAACAGCAAGATAGCCGTTACCTCCCAAAACGGATGAAAAACCAAACATAAAAAGCATAATTGCAACAAGCAATACCGAATATAAACCCTCGTAATCCAAATAAATATGATTAATAAGATAGACGGCTAATCTACCCAATATTACCCCTACCAGTACACCGATAATAAATTGTTGAAAAAAAGAAAGTACAATTTTTCCCGGTTGAATCTCTGTAGACTGTAAAAGCTGGATGCAGAGGATCACCAACATATAAGCCATCGGATCATTACTCCCACTTTCCAATTCGAGTAAAGGGCGAAGATTGTGCTTAATGGTTAATCCTTTCGACCTCAAAATGGAAAAAACGGAAGCAGAATCGGTTGACGACATGATACTTGCCAAAAGGAAAGATTCGACAAGTGAAAAAGTAACAGTTTGTATCACGTTGTTTGTCAACCAATAAATGAATATACCGGTAAAGAATGCTGTAAGCAAAACGCCGGCTATCGATAAAATTACTCCCGGAAGGACCACCGGTCTTATTTCCGAAAAGCGGGTATCCATCCCCCCGGAGAAGAGAATAATGTTTAAAGCGATAATCCCGATATACTGGGCTTGATGAGGTGATCGGAATTCTATTCCTATTCCGTCACTCCCAACAAAAATACCCACTAAGAGAAATAACAACAAAGCAGGGATACCGAAACGATATCCCGTTTTGCCAACAATAATACTAATGAAAAGCAGAATAGCAACTCCTAGCAAAAATATTTCGAACGAAAATGTCATAAATGTTTTTTATCCGTAAAAAAGTAATTTCGCCATAAAGTTAAAATTTTTTCTCGTTTTTCCCTTTGTTTGGTTGTTTTTTGACAAAAATCGAAATTACTTTATTCTCACATTCACAATACGAGTGGGAGGTAATTCGCGGTTGCGTTTATCAACAGCAGCTACAAGATGATCGGCCAATTCGGAAAAAGCCCTACCGGTAATGCTGTCGGCATTAAGTGCCACCGGCATACCCTCGTCGCCGCTCTCGCGTATGCTTTGTACAATAGGTATCTGACCCAAAAGTGCATAACCATATTCTTCTGCCAAGCGCTTGCAACCGTCTTTTCCAAAGATGTAATACTTATTTTCGGGAAGCTCGGCCGGTGTAAACCATGCCATATTTTCTACCAAGCCCAGAATAGGAACGTTTACTTTGTCGCCCGTAAACATACTGATTCCCTTTCGTGCATCGGCAAGAGCCACTTCTTGAGGTGTACTAACAATCACCGCACCCGTAATGGGTATGGTCTGAACGAGAGTTAAATGAATATCGCTGGTCCCGGGAGGAAAATCGATAACAAAATAATCCAATTCACCCCAATCGGCGTCTCTGATAAGTTGTTTCAGCGCATTACTTGCCATAGCACCACGCCACACGACAGCACTTTCTTTTTTAACAAAAAAACCGATCGAGAGCATTTTTATGCCGTAGTTTTCAATCGGAACAATCAAATCCCTACCGTCTTTATTCACAAGCATGGGTGTAGCATCTTCAACACCTAACATTTTCGGCACCGAAGGTCCGAAAATATCTGCATCGAGCAGCCCGACCTTATATCCCTTCATGGCGAGTGCTACCGCTAGATTCGTACAAACTGTGCTTTTCCCTACGCCGCCCTTTCCGGACGCTACGGCAATGATGTTTTTCACACCTGTGAGCAATTCAGGCTGTGAAGGACGAGGCGGTTGTTTGTATTTTACCGATATATTTCCTTTGATATCGATGTCTTTGTCCACATAAGTCAAAACAGCCTGTTCGGCCATTTTAACAAGCGATTTGATAAACGGATCATTAGGTCTTTCCGCTATAAGAGAAAAACTTACTTTATTGCCTTCAATACGAATATTGTCTGCCACCATTCCTGCAGAAACGATATCTTGCCCTGTCCCGGGATAACGAACATTTTTAAGTGCATCAAGAATGAGTTGTGGATATATTGTCATAATTTAATTTATTGTTTATCTATTTAATAGAGATTAATTTTGAATCTTTACTTCCGTATAATTAAAAATAAGTTTTGCATCATTTATATAGGAGTGCTCCGCTTGTAACTACGATAATTGTCACGTTCGATTTCCACCTCGGGTTCCAACCAATCTTCCTTTTTCGGACATCGAAATACAATATACTTGATGTTTAAACCACGAGAAAGCCATTGTTGTTCATAAAAAGTTTGAATATGCAATATTTTGTCGTCAATTCCCGAATGATACAGATCGTTTGTGTCAAAAAGAACTTCCAGCCCGTTTTCTTCAATCATGGCTTTCGTATACATATAGAGAAAATCGCTGTCGGTTTTCAAATGAATCCTACCTTCGGGTTTAAGAATACAACTATACTCTTTCATAAAGCGTGTAGAAGTCAACCGTTTGTTTGTTTTTTTCATTTGCGGATCGGGAAAAGTAATCCATATCTCTGAAACTTCGTTTTCTGCAAAAAAATAATCGATAAATTCGATTCGTGTCCTCAGAAAAGCTGCATTAGTGAGATTTTCTTCGAGAGCTTCAGTAGCGCCCTTCCACATGCGTGCACCTTTTATATCGATGCCGATAAAATTCTTCTCCGGAAACCATCGAGCTAACCCGACTGTATATTCGCCTTTCCCACAACCCAGTTCTAATACCAGCGGATTATCGTTGCCGAAATAGGTATACCACTTTCCTTTCAATGGAAAACCTTCTTTTTTCAGCACTTCAAATGAATATTGAAAAACATGAGGATAAGTTGCCATGTCGGCAAATTTAGATAATTTATTTTTCGCCATTCCAAATTACTCTTTTTTTCTTTTTTGCAAAATTACGAATTTAACGCCAATTGTAAATCATTTGTTTTTTTATATCGTCATTTTTTCGACAAAAAATACTCTAATTTAAATTTTATCTATACCTTTGCCAAACAAAATAATCAATAAATTTTTTTATAGTATGAAAGTAAAGGATATAATGACACGACTCGAAGCCAAATATTCCAACGAAAAAGAATATTTGCAAGCAGTAAGAGGAGTACTTTCTACAATTGAGGAGATTTATAACGAGCATCCCGAATTTGAAAAGGCATGCATTCTTGAGCGACTGGTTGAACCCGACCGTATTTTTATATTTAAAGTACCCTGGGTGGACGATCGTGGTGAAATTCATGTGAATACCGGTTATCGTGTGCAATTCAATAATGCAATAGGTCCTTACAAAGGAGGAATTCGTTTTCATTCTTCCGTTTCGCTTTCCACATTAAAATTCCTCGGTTTCGAACAAATCTTTAAAAATGCTTTGACTTCTCTTCCGTTAGGTGGTGCTAAAGGAGGATCAGATTTTAGTATTCGCGGACGTTCCAATGCTGAAATTATGCGTTTTTGTCAATCATTTGTGTTGGAATTGTGGCACCATATCGGACCCGATACTGATGTTCCTGCCGGCGATATTGGCGTAGGTACGCGTGAGATTGGCTACATGTACGGCATGTATAAAAAACTGGCACGTGAAAATACGGGTACTTTTACCGGTAAAGGCTTGTCTTATGGCGGATCGCTTATTCGTCCTGAGGCAACCGGTTTTGGTGCTTTATATTTTGTAACGCAAATGTTGCAGCAACGCGGTATTGATATTAAAGGAAAAACTGTTGCAATTTCGGGTTTCGGCAACGTGGCATGGGGCGTTGCACTAAAGGCAACACAGCTGGGAGCAAAAGTGGTAACAATCTCCGGCCCTGATGGCTATGTTTACGATCCGCAAGGTATCAGCGGGGAAAAAATTGATTATATGTTGGAACTTCGGGCTTCAGGAGAAGATATTGTTGAACCCTATGTGGAAAAATTCCCGGAAGCTGTATTTTATCCCGGAAAACGTCCGTGGGAACAAAAGGTGGACATCGCAATGCCATGTGCCATTCAGAATGAGTTGGATGAGAATGATGCCCGCAATTTAATCGAAAATAACGTTCTATGTGTGGCTGAAGTATCGAATATGGGTTGCACAGAAGAAGCCGTTGATTTGTTTCTCAAACGCCAAATGCTGTTTGGACCGGGCAAGGCTGTGAATGCCGGCGGAGTAGCTACATCGTGTTTGGAAATGGCACAGAATGCCATGCATCTAAACTGGTCGGCAGCCGAAGTGGATGAAAAATTGCGATACATCATGTCTAACATTCATGATCAATGTTTGAAATACGGAAAAGAAGAAGACGGATACATCAATTATGTGAAAGGTGCTAACATAGCCGGTTTCATGAAAGTAGCCGATGCTATGATGGCGCAAGGAGTCATATAACAAAAATTAATCGATAGTAAATGATGCCGTTTCTTTACCGGCTAGCCAAAGTTTTTTATGAACAATACGAAAATACCTTGCACGAGCATACATTTGTTTTTCCCAGCCGTCGTGCAGGTATTTTCTTTCAAAAACATTTAACCGATATTTCCCCAACCCCCCTTTTTTCTCCTACCATCCTTACCATTCAAGAGTTATTCGAAGAGCTTTCCCCTTATCAAACCGGCGATAAAATCGGTATGCTGATAATTCTATACAACGAATATGTAAAAATCAGCCAATCGAACGAATCGTTTGATGATTTTCTCTATTGGGGTGAGATGTTGTTGAACGATTTTAATGACGTCGACAAATACTTGATTGACGCAAAGCAACTTTTTCACAACGTGCAAGATTTGAAATTGCTGGATGCCGACATGTCATACCTCTCGGAGCAGCAAATAAATGCCATTCGTAATTTTTGGGAACATTTTATTCCCGCAGATGGCAACGATACCAAAAAAAAGTTTCAAGAAACATGGCAGATTTTGCTCGAACTTTATACGGCTTTTCGCAACGCTCTCCATGAGAGAGGGTATGCTTACGAAGGAATGCTATTTCGTGAAGTTGCAGAACGTGCCAAAGCAAACGAAGATTTACATCTCCGTTTTAAAAATATTGTATTTGTTGGATTAAATGCTTTGACTCCCACTGAAACCATATTACTGGAATATCTCAAAAATCGAGGAATCGCCGATTTTTATTGGGATTACGATTCGCCATTCGTCCGCGATAAGCAGAACAAAGCATCTTTTTGGGTAACAGGTAATTTACTGCATTTCCCTTCACAGTTCGAAACAGAACAAGCCACTGAATCCGAAGAAAAAAGGAAACAAAAAATTGAACTTATTGGCGTTCCTTCAGCTGTTGGTCAAGCAAAACAAGTCGGCACTATTCTTTCTCAACTTATTGCATCGGGAACTATAGATCCTGACGAAGCCATTAATACGGCAATCGTTCTGCCGGACGAAAACTTGCTATTGCCGGTACTCTACTCCATTCCTCAGGATATCACAAAAATAAACGTAACCATGGGTTACGGTCTATCGCATTCGTCTATTGCAAGTCTTGTCGAACATATTGCCGATTTACAGCGCAATCTTCGAAAATTGGATAACGGAATTGCCTTTTATTATCGGTTTGTGCTCGCTATTCTTCATCATCCATTGATAATGCATTCGGCAAAAACAGAAACCGAAACCCTCAAAACACATATCGCAGAAAATAATCGAATCCTTATCTTCGAATCGGAAATTCCTTCTCATCCTCTATTGAAGCTCGTTTTCAGACCTATTACTCAATGGGAACAAATTGCCGAATATCTGCAATCTGTTTTGGTTTTTCTTTATAACTGTTTAACCGAAGAAAAATATTCGGAAGAGGAAACAAAAAAAACAACGCATTCTGTTGATTTAGAGCGCGAATTCATTGTTCAGTATTATAAATCGATAACCCGATTACAGGAAACTCTTGGCGAAGTAAAGACGTTATCGGTCGACACTTATTTTCGTTTATTGAAACAATTGACGCAAAATCTCAGCGTACCCTTCAGCGGCGAACCGTTATCGGGCTTGCAGATCATGGGAGTTTTGGAAACACGTGTTCTCGATTTCGAAAATTTGATCATACTCTCAATGAATGAAGGTGTTTTTCCTCAGAAAAAATCGCTAGGCTCATTTATTCCTTTCACCTTGCGTAAGGGATTCGGATTGCCTACTTACGAACATCAGGAAAGCACCTATGCCTATCATTTTTATCGGCTAATTAACCGTGCTAAACGAATATTCATGCTCTATGATACCCGTACGGAAGAATTGCAAACAGGTGAAGTAAGCCGTTACTTTTATCAATTAAAATACCTGTACAACAACTATTTCGATATCGAAGAACATGTGCTGACCTATGATGTAAGCGCTCCCGATATATCGCCTATTGTGGTGGCTAAAACGCCACGCGTATTACAAAAACTGGATGCTTTTAAAGCAGGAGGCAACAACTATTTGTCGGCTTCTTTAATTAATCACTACATCACCTGCCCGTTACAATTTTACTTTTCTGCCATAGAAGAATTATCTACGAAAGAAGAAGTACAAGAATCGGTCGAGGCCGAAATTTTCGGAACCATCTATCACAGCCTGATGGAAAATATATATCGTCGATTCATTGGAAAAACCGTAACACCCGATGCGTTGACTTCTTTAGCCGAAAATGACGCTTATTTGACTGAATTACTCGAAAAAACTTTTGCCGAACATTATTTCAAGAATAAAGATCGTCCCCAACCCTTACAGGGACAATATTTCCTTATAGGCGAAATATTGCGAAGTTATGTAAAACAAACCTTGGAAGCAGATAAACAATTCACCCCTTTTCAATACATTGGAGCTGAATATAGATTCAAAAGCATTTACCACGTAACAGATAATTTATCGGTTAACTTTAAAGGGATCATTGATCGTATCGACCAAATAAAAGACGAATATCGAATTATCGACTACAAAACCGGAAGCGGAACGACAAACTTTAACGACATTCCTCAATTATTCGATTCATCAAAAAACAATCGCCCTGCCCATATTTTTCAGGTTTTTGTGTATGCTTTGTTTTATGCAAAAGAAAATCCGGAAAAAAAACTCTCTCCGGCAATCTATTATTTGCGATCAATTTTTAATCATTTTGATCCTTCGGTGACTTGCCAAAAACAAAAAATAGAGGATATTTCTGTGTTTTTTGATGAATTTACTCGTCTGTTTAATACTTGCCTCGAAGAAATTTTTGATGAAAAGATTCCATTTACCCAAACGCAACAGGAAAAAAATTGCCAATGGTGTACTTTTAAAGGTGTTTGCGGACGATAAAAAGTCGATTTGTCTAAAATTATGGCCTTAATTTGATTGTAAATTTTTATATTTGTCGAGACATTTAAATAATCTCATTTTTTATGGACACCTACAAAAGACACCTTTTAATTACCGGAGGAGCGGGATTCATTGGTTCTCACGTGGTACGATACATGGTAAACCATCACCCCGATTATCAAATCGTAAATCTCGATAAGTTGACCTATGCAGGGAATCTGGAAAACCTGAAAGATGTTGAGGATAAACCCAATTACACTTTTGTAAAAGCCGATATCTGCGATTTTAAAGAGATGCAGAGGATTTTTTTGGAATACCACATCGATGGGGTTATTCATCTGGCAGCCGAAAGTCATGTCGATCGTTCCATAACCGATCCATTTTCATTTGCTAAAACCAATGTAATGGGTACGTTGAATTTATTGCAAGCAGCAAAGCAAGCATGGGAACCCGACTATACAAAAAAACTTTTTTACCACGTTTCTACCGATGAAGTTTATGGAGCTTTACAATTCGATGATCCGCCGTTTACAGAAGAAACCAAATATGACCCCCATTCGCCCTATTCAGCATCCAAAGCCTCTTCCGATCACTTTGTACGCGCTTATCACGATACGTATGGGTTGCCAATCATTATTTCCAATTGTTCCAACAATTACGGTCCCTATCAGTTTCCTGAAAAACTGATTCCTTTGATTATCAACAATATTCTTCACAATAAATCGTTGCCCGTTTACGGAAAAGGTGAAAATGTTCGCGATTGGCTTTATGTGGAAGACCATGTTCGTGCAATTGACCTGATTTTTCATAAAGGAAAACCGGGTAATACCTACAATATCGGAGGATCTAACGAATGGAAAAATATCGATTTGATTAACGTTGTCATCGACATTACCGATCGGCTGTTGGGACGTCCGCAAGGCACATCAAAAAAACTCATCACATTTGTTGCCGATCGAGCAGGACACGATTTGCGCTACGCTATCGATTCATCGAAACTAACAAAAGAGCTTGGCTGGGAACCTTCCTTAACATTTGAGGAAGGGATTGAGAAAACCGTTCGGTGGTATCTCGAAAACCAAGATTGGCTTGAAAATGTCACAGACGGTAACTACCTGCGATACTATGAAGAAATGTACGCAAACAGATAAAAGTTATTGGGCTTAATTTGAACTTAGCAACTTAATATTCTTTTACCGTCTTCGACTTCGGTGATGGTAACTTTAACGGCATGGGGAGGAAGAAGAGGTTCTACCAATTCCGGCCATTCAATAAAACACAAGTTGCCGCTATAAAAATAATCTTCGTAACCAAAATCGAAAACTTCTTCAAGCTTGTTGATGCGATAAAAATCGAAATGATACACTACCTCACCTCTATCGGTATGATACTCATTGATAATCGCAAAGGTAGGACTAGTAACCATTTCGCGCACACCCATTTCTTCACAAACAGCTTTAATAAAGGTGGTTTTTCCCACCCCCATCGAGCCATAAAAAGCAAAGACCTTATTATCACCAATTTCAGACAAAAACCGACGGGCTGCCTGATGAATTTCTGAAATATCATCAATTTCTATATACATTTTTTGTTTATTTTGAAGAGAAACATTTTTTGAATCATATATCCATTTCTCTCGCATACAACATGAAAAAATATTTTTACTTTTTGTGTTACTACAAAAGTAAAGCTTTTCACTTTATTATGGAGCCCCCCCCTCTATAATTTTCTATCTCATGTTGTAATTTATAAGTTGAATCCCCTAATTAATTTAATTTTTTTCGTTTCTTTGTAAACAATACAACCTTAAACTTTTAATTTTAAACATTATGGGGCTTTCATCTGAATTAAAAACATTTTTACTGCGAGGGAATGTAGTTGACATGGCAGTAGGTATTGTAGTTGGTGCTGCATTTGGCAAAGTAGTAACTTCGTTTGTGAACGACATCCTCATGCCGCCTATCTCGTTGCTTTTGGGAAATACCAATTTTTCGGATTTGAAAATTGTTTTAAGGAAAGCAGCAACTGAAGGTATGGAGATTGTTACACCGGCTATTACATGGAATTATGGTAATTTCTTTCAAACCGTCATTGATTTTCTTATTATTGGGACAGCCATCTTTTTTGTGATTAAAGCAATGAACACACTTAGTCGTAAAAAGGAGGAAAAACCGGTTCCTGCGCCTCAACCTAGTAACGAAGAAAAATTACTTGCGGAAATTCGTGATCTGTTGAAAAAAAACAATTAAACGCAATTTAGATTTATCTTCTCAAAAAAATAATTATAAAACCTGATTTTTTTTACAGGCTTTACAAGAGATTATCTCGAAAATTTTATATAAATTTGCGTCTGCAATTAAGATGCAATGCCTTTTTAGCTCAGTTGGTAGAGCAATTCATTCGTAATGAATAGGTCTGGGGTTCGAGTCCCCAAAAAGGCTCAATTTTTTCTTCTAATCTTCAACAAAAACAAATTATCTTTTTCCAATTGAAAAATTTGAAAATTCAGTAAGAGTTTCCTTTAAGGGCTCTTTTTCAAACTTTAGTACAGTTGGATTTTTTTATTTTTTTTATGTATACAATTCATTCGCTTTCCGCAAACAAAAAAATCAGATTTTCTTTTTCTGCAACTAAAATGAAAGTAGCCATAAAACAAATTTTTATAGCTGCTCTGTTATCCATTCCCATGATCTTATCAGCTGAAAATGACGAACAAATAGATTCATTGAGGGTAATTCATCTAGAAGAAGTGAAAATTTATTCCCACAAAGAAACAATATCGCAACAAATGCCTGTTTCTTCAACAGTTATTACTCCCAATGTGATAAACGGAGCACAAATGTATTCCATTAGAGATTTAAGCGTATTTGTTCCTAATTTTTTCATACCCGATTACGGTTCAGCCATGTCCACTGCGCCCTATATTCGCGGTGTGGGCTCCCGCAGCACAGGTCAGTCCATGGCTTTGTATGTCGACAATGTTCCATATTTTGAAAAATCGACTTTCGATTTCGATTTTTACGATATTCGGCAAATTGAAATTTTACGTGGCCCCCAGGGAACACTCTACGGACGTAACTCCTTGGGGGGAATAGTTAATATTTATACCCTCTCTCCTTTTGATTATCAGGGAACAAAATTTTCTGTAACAGGAGGAAAATATGGACTTGGAAAAGTTCAGGTAGCATATTACGATAAAATCAACGGAAAATTTGCCTGGTCTATAAGCGGGTATTACAACCATATCGATGGCTTTTTTACCAATTTGTATAACAATAAAAAGGCCGATGATAAAACATCAAGTGGCGGAAGGGCTAAAATAGAATGGCTTATCCGTCCGAATTTTCGTACACAATACATTTTCAATTACGACTATGTTGATCAAACGGCCTATCCTTATGGCTTGTACGATCCTTCAACGGGTAATGTTGCTCAGCCCTATTATAACGACGACAACAGCTATTCGCGCTCAATGGTGAATAATAGTTTACTGATCGAATATACAAACGATAAAATACAGCTGACATCATCTACTTCACACCAGTATTTTTCGGACGACATGAAAATGGATCAGGACTTTTCACCGAAATCGTATTTTTCGCTCAATCAATGTCAAAAACAACAGGCTTTCAACGAAGAAATCGCATTAAGATCAAAAACAACAAGCAACTATCAATGGAGTTTTGGATTAACTTCTTTTATTCAACATTTGGATACGGATGCACCGGTAGCATTTAAAAAAGACGGGATAACCGACATTCTTCAACCGGTTTTTGATCTGGCTGCAGCAGCAGATGCACCTGTAATGACGATCACGGATAGCATTATGGATATTCCGGGTACTTATGACACAAAAACTTGGGGTGGTGCATTATTTCATCAATCGACATACAATCATCTTTTTGTTGATGGACTTTCCATTACTGCAGGTTTGCGTGCGGATTTTGAAAAAACGAATTTAGATTATTTGACCCATTCAAAACTGAATCTTAATCTTAATATGAAAATGGGTCTTATGACCATACCTCTTTCCATAGTTGACACACTACAGGGTAAAGAATCGCTGAAATTTTCGGAGATTTTGCCCAAAGTAGCGCTGAAATATGCATGGAACGACCGGCAATTTGCCTATGCAACCCTATCAAAAGGATACAAAGCGGGTGGGTTCAACATCCAAATGTTTTCCGATTTAATGCAAGCTCAATTAATGAGTGCAGGAAATCCGACTGCTCCAAAAATAAATGTTGCCGACGCTATAGCATATCAACCGGAACATAGCATGAATTACGAAATTGGTTACCAATCTGCTTTCTTTAACAGTCGGCTGAAAACTCATCTTTCATTTTTTTACATGGATATATCCGATATGCAACTCACCAAATTTGTTCCAAGCGGAAACGGACGAATGATCACTAATGCAGGGGAAGTAACTAGCAAAGGGGTGGAAGTTTCGCTCCAAACCAATTTAGGTAAAGGATTCGGTATAGACGTAAATTACGGGTATGCTCATGCCACATTCGACAATTATACCGATTCGGTAAAAGACAAAAACGGTGTCATTCAAGAAGTGAATTACAAAAGAAATTTTGTTCCCTATGCTCCACAAAATACGTTTAGCTTGAACGGAAATTACACCCATCTTTTCAGCAATACATTTATCGATTACATTACGGGCAATGTACAATATATGGGAACAGGAAAAATTTATTGGGACGAGGCAAATTCCCTTTATCAGAAATTCTATCACACGGTAAATGCCAGAATTGGAATTATCAAGAATAATGTCGAAGTATCGCTCTGGGGGAAAAATCTGTTCAATACAAGATATAATACATTTTACTTTGAATCGTTCGGGAATCAATTTTTCCAGAAAAGCAAACCCTTGCAATGGGGCATGACGTTAAAAGTGGAATTATAAAGGCCTGTGGTAAGAAATGTAAAGCCCTACCCAAATCGGAAGTAAGGACATAAAATTCAAAAAAAATACTAATCGAGTAGGAGGAAAACGAAGTAGTTTTCTTCCTACTTTCGTTTTCCGACCT
>CAYUIY010000030.1:0-23425 GCA_964444915.1 uncultured Dysgonomonadaceae bacterium | reverse complement strand
TCGACAAAAATCTGAATTATTACGTAGCAAACGGCAACGAAACAGAACGGCAAGTACCCTTTGAGGCAATCACTCCTTTTCTACAAGCAGCCTACACTGCCAACCCGGATGTATATGTGGCACTTTATGCAGACGAGAACGTGCCTTACCGAGAAATTGTAAAAATATTGGATATTGCTAATAAGCATAAATTTAAAGTGGTATTGATGACCCGCCCCAATTAAATGGACTTTGTTTCAAGAATCGTTATTTCATGATAATCGAAAAAGAAAAAATAGGTGGAATTATCGGAACAATCATTTTTTCGGGATTGGTCCTCATCATCCTCTTGTTTTCTCATTTTACGATTGCTCATCCCCCACAAGAATTAGAAGGAATCCCGGTTATGTTCGGGACTGAAGAAGATGCAGGAGGCTCAACAGAGCCTTTAATGACAGAAACCGCCGATGCTTCTACACCTTCGATCCCCGATAAAACTCCCGAATCGTCGCTGATTACGCAAAGCGACGAGCCCTCGATTAATGTGCAAGTCCAACGTGAAGAAGAGCAACGCCGAGCCGAATTGGACAAACAACGTCGTTTACAAGAACAAGCTGCACGTCGCCAACGGGAAGAAGAAACTCGCCGTAGAGAGATCAATCGGCAAATGTCGGGATTATTTGGAGACAATGCTTCGGGAAGCAGAGGGAATACCGAAGGATCGGGTACACAAGGCGTTTCTACAGGAAATGCTACGCAAGGAGCACCCAAAGGTAGCGGAGGAATAGGAACATATGATCTCAGCGGAAGAAGTTTGGGCCCGGGAGGACTTGTACAACCTCGATACACGGTGAACGATTATGGAACTGTGGTTGTTAATATAACAGTAGACCCGGCAGGAAATGTAATTCATGCTGAAATAGGACGAGGGACAAACACTCCGAGTCCTACGCTTCGAGAAGAAGCTCTGCGTGCTGCCCGCAGCACCAAATTCAATGCAATCAACTCGGGGAACAACCAACAAGGAACCATTACATATAAGTTTAATCTCAATTAAAAACAGTAAAAAGAATTACTATGAAAAAAGTAGCACTATTTTTAGCAAACGGCTTCGAAGAAATAGAAGCCCTTGGAACAGTAGATGTATTACGAAGAGCAGAGATTCCGGTGCAAACAGTATCAATTTCTGATGAATTGAAAGTGACCGGAGCACACAACGTGACCGTTTTTGCAGATAAACTGTTTACAGACGTAAATTTTTCGGCTGTCGATGTATTGATTTTGCCCGGCGGTATGCCCGGTTCAAAAAACCTAAACGAACACCAAGGAGTGAAAGAACTAATAAAAACATTTGTCTCAGAAAAAAAATATGTAGCTGCAATTTGTGCCGCCCCAATGGTTTTAGGCGAACTAGGGTTGCTTAAAGGGAAAAATGCCACGTGTTATCCCGGATTTGAATCGCAGCTCATCGGAGCAAATATAACCGGAGAAAATGTAACTGTCGATGGAACCATCATTACAGGAAAAGGTCCCGGTTTTATGTTCGATTTTGCATTGCAAATCGTTGAAGTTGTTGCAGGAAAAGAAACACGAAAAAAAGTAGCGGAAGGATTGTTGTGGAAAAACAAAATATCCGATTAAAAACAAATTTCGATTTTTCAGATTTTGACCATTATCCTCCATAAATTCAAAAAATTAAGGTGCACAGAATTGGTTTATATCGAAAAACAACCTATCTTTGCACCGCTTTTTTAACAATATAATGTCTAACTTATTTAATTAATTTTTTTTACAAAACAAATGACAGACAATTTAAATAATGTCACTCCCATAGAAAATTTTGACTGGGAAACTTATGCCGAAGGAGGCGAAAGTTACAGCAAAGAAGACAAGGAAAAACTTATTGAAAGCTACACGAGCACACTGAGCAAAATCAGTGATAAAGAAGTAGTAACCGGAATCGTAACCTCCATGGATAAACGCGAAGTCATAATAAATATTGGCTACAAATCGGAAGGCGTTGTTCCAATGAGCGAATTCAGATACAATCCTGATCTGAAAGTGGGCGACGAAGTAGAGGTTTATATCGAAAGCCAAGAAGATAAAAGAGGTCAACTGGTGCTCTCTCACAAGAAAGCACGCGCCTCGCGTTCATGGGAACGTGTAAATGAAGCATTCCGAAATAACGAAGTAATAAAGGGATACATCAAATGCCGCACAAAAGGCGGTATGATTGTAGACGTGTTCGGGATTGAAGCATTCTTGCCCGGTTCGCAAATCGATGTGAAACCTATTCACGACTACGACATGTTTGTGGATAAAACAATGGAATTTAAAGTTGTAAAGATCAACCCCGAATTTAAAAATGTGGTTGTATCTCACAAAATATTGATCGAAGAAGAACTCGAACAACAAAAGAAAGAGATTATTGCAAGCCTTGAAAAAGGTCAGGTACTCGAAGGAACCGTCAAAAACATTACCTCTTACGGAGTATTTATTGATCTTGGTGGTGTAGACGGTCTTATCCATATTACCGACCTTTCCTGGGAACGTATTCAACATCCCGATGAAGTTGTACAATTAAACGACAAGATCAATGTCGTTATTCTCGATTTTGACGATGAAAAGAAACGTATTGCTCTTGGATTAAAACAATTAACTCCACATCCTTGGGATGCATTGGATCCTAATCTGAAAGTGGGCGATATTGTAAAAGGGAAAGTAGTTGTAATTGCCGATTACGGAGCATTTGTAGAAATTGCTCCGGGAGTGGAAGGATTGGTACACGTATCGGAAATGAGCTGGACACAACGTTTGCACACAGCACACGACTTTCTAAATGTTGGCGACGAAGTAGAAGCTGTTATTCTCTCCCTTGATCGTGAAGAACGCAAAATGTCCCTCGGAATGAAACAATTAAAACCCGATCCTTGGGAAACTATTGAAAAGAAGTATCCAGTTGGGAGTACTCACACAGCCACTGTGCGCAACTTTACCAACTTTGGTGCATTTGTGGAAATAGAAGAAGGTGTGGAAGGATTGGTTCATATCTCGGATCTTTCGTGGACAAAAAAGATCAAACACCCGAGCGAAATTACCGAAATTGGAGCGCCACTTGAAGTACAAGTATTGGAAATTGACAAAGAAAATCGTCGTTTGAGTCTTGGACACAAACAACTCGAAGAAAATCCATGGGATGTATTTGAAACTATTTTCACTGAAGGTTCTGTGCACGAAGGCACTGTAGTTGAATTGACTGATAAAGGTGCTATCGTTGCTCTCCCATACGGTGTAGAAGCATTTGCTTCGTCTAAGCATTTAGTGAAGGAAGACGGATCGCAAGCACAGCCGGATGAAAAATTACAATTCAAAGTAGTCGAATTCAATAAAGATGCGAAACGTATTGTTGTATCTCATACACGTGTATTCGAAGATGAACAAATCGAAAAAACCGAATCGAAACGCAAATCAAAACGTTCAAGCAAAAAGGATGATTCCGAAACAATTTCTTCTCCTATCATCGAGAAAACAACATTCGGAGACATCGAAGAGCTGGTTGCTTTAAAAGAAAAGCTCGAAAACCAAAAAGCTTCAACTAAAAAAGGAACAAAGAAAAAAGCAAAAGCTAAAGATCAAAAAACCGAAGAAACAACAGAAGAAGAAAAGAAGGAGGTTTCGAAAACGGAAGGAATAGCAGATTCAGAGGTTAAAGAAAAAGAAAAAGAAACAAAACAAACGGAAGCGGAAACGAAAGCAGAAGTTGAAGTGAAAGCAAAAACGGAAGCCGGAGAAACCGAGGCAACAACCGAAGTAAAAGAAAAATCAGATACTGAAATTCCTGATGTTAAAGCCGGTGCCGATGAGGTAAAAGAAGAGGTGAAAGCGAAAGAGGAAACAAAAGAGGAAGCGAAAGAAGAAACATCAGCTGAAACCCAAAAAGAAGATGCTCCGGTAAAAAAAGAAGAAAAAGAAGCACCGAAGCAAGAAGAAAAAGGAAAAGAGGAAGAAGAAGACGCTCCGGAAGAAGAGAAATAATAATTTTAAGAAAATCACCCTATAAACTGTATTAAGGTGGAAATTGAAAAGGTTAGCTTATAAGTAAACCTTCGTTGAAAAGATTGTTGAAAACTGCTCTCATTGAGGGCAGTTTTTATTTTCTATGAATACATTCACTTTTATATCCACTAATCCGCGTCCATTATCCACAAAATGCATTTGATTTGAACGGGTAAATTGAAAATTATCAGGTAAATTTGTTTCAATTGATTGAAAAGATGAAAACATACAAGCCTTATCGTGATTTTTCCGAATTCTTATCCACGCGATTTCCTTTTAAGGTGCAAAAAATATCCATCAACGCCGGATTCACATGCCCCAATCGCGATGGCACCAAAGGCCGTGGTGGTTGCACTTACTGCAATAACCAAAGTTTTAGTCCGGCATATGGGAAACCGGAAAAAAGTATTACACAACAATTAAAAGAAGGTATCGCGTTTTTTTCACATAAATATCCCACAATGAAATATTTGGCATATTTCCAATCGTTTACAAATACCTACGATCAGCCGGAGTCGCTCATTGCCAAATACGAAGAAGCCCTGTCTTATCCTGATATAGCAGGATTGGTTATCAGTACACGACCCGACTGCGTGTCTCTCGATTTACTCGATTATTTTAAAGAATTAAACAAAAACACATTCGTATTGATTGAATATGGGGTGGAATCTACAATCAATAAAACACTGGAAAGAGTAAATCGTCGGCATACTTTTGAAGAATCGTGCGAAACAATTCTTCGAACCGCACAACAAAACATCCCTGTAGGTGCCCACCTTATTCTTGGTCTTCCAGGTGAAACTCGCGAAGATACAATGAATCATGCGGAAAAAATTTCGCAACTCCCACTAACAACAATTAAGCTCCACCAATTACAAATTATTCGAGGAACTAAAATGGCAAAAGAATTTAAAACTTCGCCGCAATCTTTTACTATTTACAAACTCGACGAATATATCGATTTATGTATTGATTTTGTTGAACGACTAAACCCCGCCTTTTACATTGAACGATTTGCTTCTCAATCGCCTAAAGAATTAGTTATTGCCCCCGATTGGAAATTGAAAAATTATGAGCTCACGCACAAAATTGTGAACCGATTTAAAGAAAGAGGCACTTGGCAAGGGAAACAATATAAAAAGGAAGCAATTCATTAAAAACGAATCACTTCCTTCAAAAGTATTCAAAAAATAAATTAAACGATAATTCGGATAATCAATCGGTATAAATTGTCATGAAACATTGAGAACTCAAGGTTGGCTCTGACTTCCCTTCCACGTAATAACGAAAACGAATAGGAACATTTTTTTTGTCATTCCCACTCGAAGTACCCAAAAGTGCACGTAAAGGACTCATATCTACTGCGATAATTTCGGTCTCTGTTTTTTCTGTTGTTCCATTAGCAGTTCCCGTTTTTTTCAAACGCACATCAATCAATATTTCATTCGGATTTTCTGTTTCTTCCGAAGATTTATAAAATTCGACATTTGCCTTTTCTCCTTCTTTCTTTTTCCATTGGTAAGAAAATAACCAAAAATCGCCAAAATATTTATCAGGGCTATAAAAAGGATCCGAAAATTTAAAAAAAGGTGTCACAGACTCTTCCGGCGCATCCGACATTACTAACGTTGTAGAAGGCACCGGTTCCGGATCAGCGGTAAGAGCCACATTGAAAACAGAGAAACCATCGTTAGACTGTGTCATACCATTCTCTGAATTCCAAGTATACGAAAGAAAATAACATTGCCCCGGATTTAACATCTTTATATCTGAGGACGTTATCATCCCACCCAAACTGCGAGCATAAACAAGGCCACTTCCATCCGTTGCCACGTAGGAAAACTCCATCACGCCTGTATAACTCTTATCTCCGGAATCCAAACATGAGTTTAACATGAAACCCATGAATACAATGCTACAAATTAATAAAATCTTTTTCATCTTTATTATCCTATTTAATAGTTAAAAATTAATTTTAAATCCTATATTCATGTCCAATACAATTTTTTTATCGGAATAATACGTTTTGTATTTATTATGCGTATCGAAATAATAGGCTCCCCCTATTTTCCCGTATATTCCCAAATTATTATATATGGGATAAAATAATCCCAACCCTGTATTAACCGATACCTGGGGATTCTTTTGATGAATGTTCACCGATACTTTCTTTTCAGCTCCACTCTTCGTTTCCGGTTTCACAGTCTCATCTACATATTGATATTTCCCATAAAAATCCTTCTCAATCATTCCTCCCATAGAAACATACATGTTTAACTTGTGGAAAGATAAAAGAGAATAATTCACATTTAACGGGATCCCAAAATAATGCAACTGCTGCGTTTCCTGATTTCTAAATTGATTAGCTGTATTTTTTGCCTTCGAATACAAATAAGTATATACAAGTCCGGTTTCCAGGGACATACGATCCGTAAAATGTTTTGCCACTGTAATCCCCACGGATAAAGGCTGTTCGTGAACCATCTCCGAAATATTGTCGGTCATATCCACCTGATAGGTATTGAATTCCATATTATTTATATTCCCTGTTAGCAATTTTTTTCCGAGCTCATCATCAACCGCATAATTTTTTAATGATACACTTTTCAGCGTCATGGGAGAATTTGTTGTACGTCGCAAAGAAGTTAATCCTCCCCTTGCATTAAAAGCTATTGCAATATTATCCTTTTTTTCCTTCTCTTTCAAATCTAAATACGTTTGACTACTGTTTCGTTGGTTAACAAACTCTTCTATAAATCGATCCAATTCCTCATCTGCTATTGTTTCCGACTGCTCTTCCAAATTGGTACTTCCATTTGCTTTATCCTTGTCAACGACTGGCAACTCTTCCGTTTCAGGACGAGACTCTTCTTTTTCGACAAGTATTCTCGTTTGTTTTAATTCCTCAAATTTATTTTTATCAACTGACACCACCAATGGAGAGTGCTCTATTACAATTTTTTCAATGAGGGGAGATGAGGGTTCTTTGTCTTCAGTATGAGTGATTTTTTCCGTTACTATCGGCATATCTTTAGCAACCGGAAAATTCAGGTATATCAGCCCGCCCACTATCAAAGCAACAATAGCTGCTGCAGCCGCTGTCCATCTCCGTCGGACAACGCGCTGCCGCATTGCTTTGTTGAGCGATTTCTCAAGCCGATCCCATTCATTATCCGGAACAGGTGCTTCGTAATCGTGCAACTTCAGCCGAAATTGTTCTTTTATATTGTCTTTCTCACTCATCTTTTTCACCGTTTATTTTTCAGGATAGCATTAATTTTTTCCCGCAATATTGCTCTAGCACGCGAATATTGTGAACGCGAAGTAGATTCTTTAATGCCAAGCATCTTGCCTATTTCTTTATGAGACATATCTTCAAACACAAATAAATTAAATACTGTCCGATAACTTTTCGGAAGTTGCTGTATCATATAGAGAATCTCTTCTTGGGTAATATCTCCGATATCGTAAGAATCGTCATCCGAAAGGACAAAAAAATCCGATTCCATCTGTTCCATATCGATAGCCATCAGATTTCTCTTCCGTTCGAAGCGATAATTTTCAATCGCAAGATTCACAAAAATACGTCTCATCCATCCTTCAAAAGATCCCTTGCCCGAGTAGGAACCAATGCGCGTAAAAACCCGAAAAAATCCATCGTGCAACAAATCCCGTGCTGTTTCGTTATTTTTACAATAACGCAAGCAAACGCCCATCATTTTAGGAGCATATATTTCATATAGCTTCTTCTGAGCATCACGGTCCTTTTTCTTACACGCTTCTATCAACTGCGAATCATTCATTCCTTATCGCATTCATATATATAGATGAAAAAAAACGAAAAACGCTGCACGAATTTCTCTCTTTTTACAAAATTATCATTTTTTATCGTGCAAATGGTCATTTATACAAACAAGGAGCAAAAAAGAGCACACTTAAAATCAAACAAAAAATTGATTCAAATATATGATTTTTAAATTGTTTGATTCTTATTTTTTTTTTACTTTTGTTCCGACTCATTTATTCATATTAAAAATAATTTATATGAAAGATTTTCCTAAAATCGTTCTAGGATCAGCACTCGGATTTATCATTGCGAGCATATTGATTTCGATTATCTTCTTCTTCTTTTTTTTCATTACTGCCGGCTCATTAGTTAAGTCGGTTGGCGAAGAGCAATTTGTACCGGCAAACAACAGTGTGCTTAATTTATGCTTAAGCGGAAACATCCGAGAAAGAATACCCCGTACCACTACTTTTATCCCAAAAGATGAAACCTCGGAAATGGGGCTCGACGACATCATTGCAGCTATTCGCAAGGCAAAAAACGACCATCGAATAAAAGGCATTTATCTTAATCCCCGCATATTTGCTGCATCGCCTGCTACTTTGGCACAAATTCGCCAAGAGTTAATCGACTTTAAAGAAAGCGGAAAATTCATTGTCGCGTATGCCGATGCCTATACACAAGCCGGATATTATCTGGCATCAGTGGCTGACAAAATCGCTGTTAATCCTCAAGGATCGCTCGATATTCACGGCTTGGTTTCCATGCCTGTTTTTTATAAAGACGCATTGGAAAAATTGGGAATCGAAGTCCAGGTATTCAAAGTAGGAACATACAAATCGGCCGTAGAACCTTTTACACTCACTGAAATGAGTGAAGCCAACCGACAACAGACAGCTTCTTCGCTTAACGATATATGGAGTTTTATGCGGAATGATCTTGCCGATGGCCGCCATTTATCGACCGACGATATCGACTCTATTGCCAATCAGTTTCCTCTTTTAAAAGACACAGCGTATCTGATAAACAAAAACCTTGTAGATACTGTGGTATACGAAACCGAAATGAAAAACTATTTACGTGCACTCCTCAATATAGATGAAGAGGACAAAATCCCGTCGGCCACAGTCCGTGATATGAAATCGGTAAAACCCCCGATAATAAAAAAATCAAAAAACAATATTGCCCTTTTATATGCAGTAGGGAGCATCGTATCGGGAAACGGTTCATTGGATATTCAAGACAAATTCATGGTCAACGAAATCGAAAAACTTCGAAAGGACGATAACACAAAAGCGGTTGTTTTTCGCGTAAATTCAGGTGGAGGAAGTGCTTATGCATCGGAACAGATATGGAAAGCCATAACCGACTTGAAAAAAGAAAAACCCGTTGTTGTTTCAATGGGCGATCTGGCAGCCTCGGGAGGATATTACATTTCATGCAATGCCTCCAAAATCGTAGCGCAACCAACCACTATTACCGGCTCCATCGGCATTTTCGGCCTTTTCCCAAATATGCAAGGAACAATGAATAAACTTGGACTCAATTTTGATGTCGTCAAAACACATAAATACGGCGATTTCGGAAATTTATCTCGTCCAATGAACAAAGACGAAAAAGCCATGCTTCAATCCTATATCGATAAAGGATACGATACTTTCTTATCGCGCTGTTCCGAAGGGCGCAATATTCCTAAAGACACATTGGCAAAATATGCCGAAGGACGTATTTGGACAGGAAATCAGGCAAAAACAATCGGTTTGGTAGACGAATTGGGCGGAATTGAAAAAGCCATAAAAATAGCAGCCGATCTTGCCAATTTGGGCGACGATTATGTTGTATATGAATATCCGAGAAAACGTTCTTTTTTCGAAGAAATTTTTCACAAAAACAAAAACGACTTGGCTTTAAAAACCCTCAAAGAATATTTGGGCGATAGTTATGATATCTTTATGGTAATAAAAAATCTGAAGGAAGAAGATTGTATTCAAGCTCGGCTGCCTTATGATTTGAATATTCAATAATTATATGAATCATCCCCCTTTATACATACGCCGTTCCTTACTGCCGCTGTCGTGGTTGTACGGGATCGGAGTAAATTTGCGAAATAAACTATACGATGCTCATATTTTAAAACAGAAAAAATACGACATCCCTATTATTTGTGTAGGAAATCTCACCGTAGGGGGTACAGGAAAAACGCCTCATATCGAATACCTGGTCAAATTACTTTCCTCAAGATACAAAGTATGTGTTTTAAGTAGGGGATATAAACGGAAAAGCAAAGGATTTGTAGAAGTTGAACCCAATTCAAGGGCCGAAGAAGTGGGTGACGAGCCGTTGCAGATCAAACAAAAGTTTCCCGACGCCTTGGTTGTGGTGGATAAAAACCGAAACAAAGCCATCGAAAAAATAATGAACATGCCGGAAGACAAAAAGCCGGATGTCATTCTGATGGATGACGGTTATCAGCACCGTTCGGTAATCCCTTCGCTTTCCATTTTACTTGTGGATAGCAACCGCCCGATTTTTGAAGACACGCTGTTGCCGGCGGGAAACTTGCGCGAACCGCTTTCGGCAAAAGCAAGGGCTTCCATTGTATTGGTAACCAAATGCGATCCCAAGATGTGCCCCCTCGACTTCCGCATTTATGCCAACGGTTTAGATTTATTCCCCTATCAATCCCTATATTTCACCTCATTTGATTACGGCGACCTCAAACCGGTTTTCCCCGAATTTCAATCGCAAGAAATCATGCTCGACGAATTGCGCAAAAAACACGTTATCTTAGTTACCGGTATTGCCTCGCCACAGCCATTGATCGATAAGCTGGGGAAAAAGACCTATAACCTTTATCCTCTTCTTTTCGGCGATCATCATCAATTCAATAAAAAAGATATCGAAACAATAAAAAAACAATTAAACAGTATCGACAAAGAGGATAAAATAATCGTTACAACAGAGAAAGATGCTGTGCGTTTCAAAACATTAGAAACATTGGATAATGTCATCAAATCTATTCTTTATTATATTCCCGTAGAAGTAAAGTTTATTAAAAAATCGGAAAAAGAATCTTTCAACAAAAAAATACACAACCATGTTAGAAACTATCAGACAAACAAGCAATTATATAAAAAATAAAATCAGAGAAATCCCCAATACTGCCATCATACTCGGCACAGGGCTCGGAGAATTGGTTCATGAAATCGACAACAAACAAATAATCCCCTATGCTGAAATCCCTAATTTCCCTGTTTCTACGGTCGAAGGACACAGCGGGAACCTAATTGTCGGCACATTAGGAGGAAAGAAAGTACTGGCTATGCAAGGACGTTTTCATTACTACGAAGGGTACTCCATGCAGCAGGTTACTTTCCCCATCCGCATTTTTCAAGCACTAGGCATACAATATCTTTTTGTATCCAACGCAGCGGGGGGAATGAATCCGACTTTCGACATCGGCGATATCATGCTCATAGAAGATCATATCAACCTGTTTCCAGAGCATCCGCTTCGCGGAAAAAATTGCGACGAGCTGGGTCCTCGTTTTCCCGATATGAGTGAAGCGTACGACAAACAACTGCGTCTGATGGCAATGGAGATTGCCAAAGAAAAAAACATTAAACTTCAACACGGCGTATATGTTGGGGTGCAAGGTCCTACTTTTGAAACTCCTGCCGAATATTATTTTTTCCGCATCATCGGTGGCGATGCCGTGGGCATGTCTACTGTTCCCGAGGTAATCGTAGCCAATCACGCAAAAATGAAAGTGCTGGCCTTTTCCATCATCACCGACTTGGGGGTCATTGGCAAAATAGTAGAAGTATCGCATGAAGATGTGCAGGAGGCAGCAAAAATTGCCCAACCCAAAATGGCCTCCATCATGCGCGAAATTATCCAAAGAATTTAAATAAGCATTTTTAAACTACCTCTATGCAACGAACAGAAATAGCAACATTAGGAGAATTCGGATTAATCGAACATCTCACTAACGATATACAACTCACCCAAAAAACATCAATAAAAGGCATTGGCGATGATGCTGCCGTAATCGACAATGCCAATAGAAAAACCTTGGTAGCAACCGATATTTTGCTTGAAGGCATCCATTTCGATCTCACTTATATGCCCCTGAAACATCTGGGATACAAAGCGGCGATTGTTAATTTTTCGGATATTTACGCCATGAACGGCACGCCGCAACAAATTGTTGTTTCTCTAGGCATCTCAAACCGTTTTTGCGTAGAAGATTTAGAAGCATTGTATGAGGGATTGAAATTGGCCTGCAAAATTTACGGAGTTGACCTTGTGGGAGGCGACACCTCATCGTCACTTACCGGTTTAACCATCAACGTTGCATGTATCGGCTATGCCGAAGAGAATCAAATTGTTTACCGCAACGGAGCACAAAATACCGATTTGATTTTTGTTTCCGGCGACCTTGGTGCCGCCTACATGGGATTGCAGCTTCTTGAACGCGAAAAGCTCGTTTTTAATGGTCAGCCCGATTTTCAACCCGATTTCGCCGGAAAAGAATATCTGCTTGAGCGCCAACTCAAACCCGAAGCACGAAAAGATATTGTGAAACTATTGGCAGAAAACCATATCAAACCCACTGCCATGATCGACATTTCAGATGGTTTGGCTTCCGATATGTTGCACGTTTGCAAACAAAGCAAAGCGGGTTGTGTTATTTATGAAGACCGCATCCCTATTGACTATCAGACCGCTTTGATGGCCGAAACATTCAATATAAATGTCACTACCGCAGCCATGAATGGCGGCGAAGATTACGAATTGTTGTTTACCGTACCTTTAAGTTTGCATGACCAAGTTTCTGCCTTACCGGGCATTCATCTTATCGGTCACATCACACCGGAAGAAAACGGATGCAACCTCATCACGCACGATGGACAAGAAATGCAGCTGAGAGCACAAGGATGGGATCCTCTTGCTTAAACGAGACATATTTTTTTCTACTTTTTATGATTCAAGTTTTGAAATTGTAAAAAAATCTCCTATCTTTGCACTCGCTAAATTGAAAAAGGTGCCATAGCTCAGTCGGTAGAGCAAAGGACTGAAAATCCTTGTGTCCCTGGTTCGATTCCCGGTGGCACCACTCGCAGCAAAACGCTTAAAATTTAAATTTTAAGCGTTTTTTCTTTTTAACACCGAAAACACTTATCGGCATCCGTCAAATTTTCTTTTTCGAGACTAATTTTTTTGTCATCCTCTGTAAAGGATGTTTTTTGAGGTTAATTCCCTTGTCATCCTGTTTTTTGTTAACATTTTTCGACTTAATGAATAAATCAACTCTCGTTCGACATATTTTTTAGAGTCGATTTATTTGTCAACATTCTTCAAACACATTTTTTCAGGGTTAACTTTTTTGTCATCCTTTTTAAACATATTTTACGAACAGTGAAAAATCCGAATCGCAACGAAAAATTTCCCTGACCAGCAGTCAAAACCAGATCGCGATGAAAAATAATTCGCGACGAACAGCGAAGATCTCGCTCGCAGTCGTCAAAAATGCCGAGCGAAAAGAAAAAATCTTGTCAACTTGCTTTAACACACGTTGATGATAGTAAAAAATTTAGTCGACTAACATCAAAGAAAGTCGATAGTAGGAAAAACTTCGTTTCGTTCGCTTCAAAACAATCGGATCTTTATTTTACATTAAATGCCACTTTCAAATCTTCTATTTCCTTGTCGCTAATAGGACAAAGAGAGCCAATAGCCGAAGCCATCACGAGCGAATTTGCCGAAAATTCAGCCACTTCCAAATAATCGAAAGCATCCAATAATTTGTCTCCGCCGGCAAGCACACCATAATTTTCAACCAAAACAATATGATTTCGATTAAACATTTCTACAACACAATCAATATCGTTATAGAACAAACCAAAAGGAATGGATGGAACGTCCTGGAGAAAAATCCAGCTCTCAGGAATGGTACGCACGTTGAATTTCGTACCGGTTATGGCATGTGCCATCAGATTAACCGGCTGTGTACAAATAATAGAATTAATATGTGGATATAACTGATATATGCGTTGATGCAAGGCTACGTCCCGACTCGGCGTTTTCCCCTCCTCGGCCATTCCTTTCTTTATCTGTACAATATCTTCGGGAATAATATTCCAACGTGCCTCATCGCTCGGTGTAACCAAAAAATCATTGCCCCGCCAACGCATCGATACTGTTCCGTATGTTGAAAACATAAGACCTTGATTGCATGCTCTACGGATAATTTTCACCATCTCCGAACGCAGAGCACGCTCATCGGAAGGATAATCAACACCACTGAAATGCGGGACATTAGTAGAAATACGATCAACACATTTTGCTATTTGTTCGTCGGACAAATAATTCACCTCACCTAATCGCCTGGCATTTACTATGGTACGACAACAAAATTCGAGCGTTTCAAAACGCTGATAAGCATCCATCATATCAATACCTCCCAAAACGACCCCATGATTTTCCATAATCACTGCCTTATACTGGGGGTTTTTGAATTCGTTGGCAATTTTCTTTCCCAAGTCTTCACTGCCGGGTGTTCCATAGGGTGCAAAACCAATATCGCCACATATGTTATGGGCTTGAGGCATAATTTTTGTATCGGGTACTTTGTGCGCAATGCTGAACGCCACAAGTGCAGGAGGGTGAGCATGAATAATTGCCGTTAACTCCGGACGAGTTGCATAGATTGCCTTATGAAATGGCAACTCAGAGGATGGTTTGTGCGGACCGATAACCGTTCCGTCTTTTTTCACACACATGATATCTTTGGGAATCAACGAGCCTTTGTCTACCCCGGAAGGGGTAATCCAAATATCGCCGTTTTCGTCCCTAATAGAGACATTTCCTCCCGAAGTTGTAGTCATGCCACCTCGGTAAATCCTTCCGATGATCTCGATAATTTGTTCCACCGGATGCATCAGTTTAACATTTAATTGTTTCATCCAATATTCATTATTTATTTTCAATTAACCGCCGAATAAACACACTACCACTAAAAACTTTTATTCCAATCGTTTTTTAAAAAGTAAAAAGGGTTTCTTTGATAATTTCACTGACTGTGGGATGCGGAAAAACAACTTCTTGCATTTCTTTCACTGTCATTTCTTGTTCGATAGCCATGCAGGCCCCGTAAATCATTTCACTACAAGGATTTCCCAGCATATGAACACCGATAATTTCTCCGTTCCTTTTGCCTGTCAATATCTTACAAAGACCACTACCTCTTTCGTTTTCGGCGACAAAACGACCGGAATAAGTCATAGGGAGTTGGGCCACATTATAGGCAATACCTTTGGTTTTGGCCGACTCTTCCGTTTCGCCTACTCCGGCAACTTCGGGGTTGGTGTAAACTACTCCCGGAATAGCATGGTAACGCATTATATCATTGCCTCCTGTCAAGTTATTCACCACCACTTCGCCCTCACGAATCGCCGTATGAGCAAAGAGGGAAAATCCGGTTACATCACCTGCGGCGAAAACACCGGGAATGTTGGTACGCATTTTTTCGTCTACCTTGATGCCGTTTCCTTCCAGCTCCACGTCCAAATTTTCCAACCCAAAACCTTCGATAACCGGTCGTCGGCCTACACTTAGCAGGATTTTTTCGCCTTCAA
The DNA here is from genome assembly GCA_964444915.1 of uncultured Dysgonomonadaceae bacterium. Classification (GTDB taxonomy): domain Bacteria; phylum Bacteroidota; class Bacteroidia; order Bacteroidales; family Dysgonomonadaceae; genus Anaerorudis. The sequence goes on along the minus strand of CAYUIY010000030.1, from coordinate 7,963 downwards.
CAGTTTGGGTTTTTCCGTCTTTTTCGAAAACAACCTTTTTGCCGTCTACCTGAACGACTTTCGCATTCAAATAAAATTCAATTCCCTTTTTTTCGTAAATGTTACGAAGCATGGCAGAAATTTCGCCATCCAATCCTCCTAATATTTCGGGAAGCATTTCTACCACCGTCACTTTTGTTCCTAAACTGTTAAAAAAAGAAGCGAATTCTGTTCCGATTACACCGCCTCCAATGACGACAAGTGATTGAGGTTGTTCTTTTAAATCCAGAATTTCGCGGTTGGTAACTACGATATCGCCTGCTTCGGCCAATCCCGGAATAGGCGGAACAGATGCTTCTGATCCCGTGCAGATTAGCAGATTAGCGCCGTAATAACTTTCTCCGTTGCAGGCAACCTCGATACCGCCGGCACTCCGACCATGAATCTGGGCTTCACCTTTAACAACCGTGACATTATTCGCTTTCATCTTGCCTTCAACACCTAACACCAACTTACGGACCACTTTGTTTTTTCGACTGACAATTTTGCCGTAATCGAAACGAACATTGTTCGCAAACACACCATATTTATCACCATACAAGGCATTTTCGTAAGTTTTAGCACTGTAAAGCATGGTTTTTGTGGGAATGCAGCCTTCATTCAAACAAACACCTCCCATCGCTTTCTTTTCGAACAAAAGCACCTTCAGCCCTTTATGTCCTGCACGTTCGGCAGCGACATAGCCTGCAGGCCCCCCACCTATAATCATTAAATCGAACATGTTATTTAAATATTTAATTACTATAATTAATTATAAGGTTGTTTTTCTATTATTTACGTGCAAATGTACTTATTTTATACCTTTTATTTAATGCAATATGTGATTTTTATACTATACTATTTGAGCTTTTTGGAAAGAACTCGCCTCCTTTGCTGTCAAAAAGAACAAATTGTGCAGCTTTTAAATCATTTTTCTTGGTCCTATTCTTCGAATAAATCTCTATTTTTGTACAAACTAATCATTTTTTATTTAATTTCATTATGAATGAAAACAAACCTTTCTCTTTCTTAGCTGTCGACTTAGGCGCGACAAGCGGAAGAGCAATTCTCGGAACCATAAAAAACGATGTTTTAAAAATAAAAGAAATCAATCGTTTTCCAAATCCCATTATTGATGTGAATGAATACCTTTACTGGGATTTATTCTATCTGTATCAGCAGATCCTGAAATCACTCAACGAAATCAACCAACAAAAAATTGACATTCATTCCCTTGGTATCGACACATGGGGTGTCGATTTTGTATGCTTTGGAAATGACGGAGAACCCTTACGCATGCCCTACAGTTACAGAGATATCCACACATTTGGTGCACCTGAAAAATTCTTCCAAAAAATACCCAAAGAGGAAGTGTACAAAAAGACAGGCATTCAAATCATGAATTTCAACTCGCTGTTTCAATTGGCTACTCTGAAAGAAAGAAACAGTTCCATTTACCCCGTCATTGACAAGATTCTTTTCATGCCCGATGCACTCTCTTATTTGTTGACAGGCAAAATGGTTACCGAATATACCATTGCCTCTACTTCGCAAATGATGAATCCATATACTAAAACATTTGATACATCTTTGCTGAAAGCTGTCGGTTTATCGGAACATAATTTTGCACCTCTTGTGTTTCCAGGAACTCCAATAGGCACCTTGTCCGATTCCGTAAAACAACAGACGGATGCAGGAGATATTCCGGTGATTGCCGTCGCCGGTCACGATACAGCTTCGGCAGTGTTGGCAACACCGGCAAAGAACGAAAGCTTTGCTTATCTTAGCTCCGGAACATGGTCATTAATGGGCATTGAATCAAAGGAACCCATCATCAACGAAGAAACATTTTCGCTAAATTTCACCAACGAAGGAGGTGCCGACGGTTCTATCCGGCTACTGAAAAATATATGCGGTATGTGGCTCATCGAACGGTGCAAGATAGAATGGGAAAAGGAAAAACCAGTGACTTATGATGAAATCGTAAAAGAAGCTGAAAAGGCCAAACCTTTTACCTCTTTCATTAATCCCGATGCCCCATGCTTCGCCGCCCCGGTTTCCATGATCGAAGCCATTCAAACTTACTGTAAAGGAACTAAACAGCCAATCCCTCTCACGATGGGAGAAATTGCCCGATGCATCTATGAAAGTCTCGCTTTCCGATATAAACAAGTACTGACTAATCTGCAAAAATTGGCCGACTTTCCCATCGAAACATTACATATTATTGGCGGAGGATCGCAAAACAACATGTTAAATACTTTCACAGCAAATGCCATCGGCATGCCTGTCATTGCAGGTCCTTTCGAAGCAACAGCCATGGGAAATATTCTTTTACAGGCAAAGGCTGCAGGATTGGTTCAAGATAAATGCCAAATGAGGGAAATTGTACGCAATTCGGTTGAAATCAAAACGTTCACACCCCATAATACCTCATTATGGGATAAACATTACAACAACTATTTAAAAGTATATAAAGAACTATAAATAAATACTTACCAACTTATTTAATAATGAATATCGTCATAAAAGAAGAACACCGATTAAGTTTACATGCTATTCCTTGCTAGCCACATACTTCACGTATGGCTTCGGCAAGTAGAGGAATGCCTTTTTGAATAGCTGCTTCATCGGTATTGCAAAACGAAACGCGCATAGCATCATTCTTTATGCCATCGGGATCAAAAGTCTTACCCGTAACAAAGACTACCCCCTTTTCAAGAGCTTTTTGCAAAATCAGTGTCGCATCTGTTCCTTCCGGCAAATGCAGCCAAATATAAAAACCTCCTCGCGGCTTTTCGAAGGTAACATAAGACGGCAAATTTTTTTCCAGGGCCTCAATCATAACCAGGCCACGCTTTTTATATTCCTGACGAACACTCGCCGTATAATCGTAAATATATCCCTCACGGATAAACTTGTCGGCAATCACCTGCGATACACTTGGCGAGCAAGCATCGATCGATTGTTTAATGAGTTCACATTTCTGATAAATATCCTGAGGCACAAGCATCCATCCCAACCGCAATCCAGGTCCAAGAATTTTGGAAAACGACCCGGTAAAACACACATCAATTCCTTCGGGATTCATTGCCTTAATAAGTTTCATTTTCGGAACATCTTCTTCGTAAAAATAAAGATCACTGTATACATCGTCCTCAATCAAAACGATATCTCGATCTTTCAGAAGGTCAATCATCTGTTGTTTCACTTCCATGGAATAAATGATTCCTGCCGGATTGTGAAAATTAGGGCAATAATACAGAAATTTGGGCTTTGGACGAGTGGTTTCTAATTTGATTTTCAGCTGTTCGATATCAATACCCACATCTGTAAGCGGAACACTCACTAGATTGGCTTCATAGGAACGGAAAGCCGACAAGGCACCAATGAAAGAAGGGTTTTCAACCAAAACGGTATCTCCGGGATCAATGAATGCCTTGGCAAGAATATGAATTGCTTGCAACGAACCTGTGGTCATCATCAACCGATTTTCCTTAACCGGTAATCCTTTCTTTTCGAGATAGATTGCTAGCGATTCTAACATCGAAGGTAATCCGTTGGTAGGACCATATTGCAGCGCTACCTGTTTTTCCTTTTCTGTGAGCGAACGGTAAATTTCATCGAGGCTATCGAGAGGGAAAAGATCGTTGCCCGGCATTCCGCCCGAAAATGAAATGATATCGGGAGCCGTAGCAACACTCATCAAATCGCGTATCTCCGACGAACGAAGACTCGAAACACTGCTTGCAAAACGTGGCATAATAATTTGTTCTTTTTTATGAGGTTAAAAATTGATTTTCTTCGTGTGTGGCATAAGCCATGCCGGTAAAATGAGCCAGCAATTTCTCTTTTTCATCACAGATATTTACATCGTAAGTCAACAGTCTATTGCTCCTGCCGATCTCTCGGGCTTCAGCGGTCAGAACACCCGACGTTCCCTTGGCTACAAAAGTAATGGAAGAATTGATGCTCAGCGCTATCCTCCCATAAGCATTTGCCGCCGACCCGAAACAAAAGTCGGCCATCGTAAAAAGGACACCCCCATGAACAACTCCTGCTGCATTAAGATGATTTTCATTAATTTTTAGCTGCACTTTCGAATATCCCGGCCTGCATTCCACCAATTCAAGGCCACAGAGTGCAGCAAAACGATCTTGTTTGAAATAGGCTTTTAGTTTCTCCACGACGATCAAGATTAATATTAGATCTGATAAATTTCGCTCTGGCTGATCAGCTCCATTTTATTCTGCTGCAGCACATCAATTACGTGATTAATATCTTCGGCACGAATAACTGCCAAAGCAACTCCGTTATTCGAAAAAGCATACATGTAATCGATATTGATGTCGTTATCAGCCAATATCCGCAAAGCGGCATATAATCCTCCCGGCTTATCCGGCATGCGCAGGCACACAACGTCGGTAAGCCCTACAGAAAAACCTGCACTCTCCAGCACATCTTTAGCCAAATCGGGTCTTCCCACTACCATACGCACAATACCATAGTCAGCGGTTTCAGCAAGACTCAACGCAGTAATATTAATATCATTCTCCGCCAAAATCCGTGTCAATTCGGTAAGCCTTCCCGATTTATCTTCGAGAAATACCGATAGTTGTTTAATAATCATAGCTATAACTTTTAAAGGTTTCTATTGTCGATAACACGTTTCGCCTTCCCCTCTGAGCGTTCAATGCTGTGAGGTTCAACCAATTTAATTACAGCGCTGATGCCTAACACACTGGTAATGTTGCGGTCGATGCGACGACGTATCTTTTCCAATTCACGAATACTGTCCGACCAGAAATGTTCATTTATTTCTACGCGAATTTCCAATATATCGAGGTTATTTTCACGATTAACGATAAGTTGATAATGAGGCGATGTCTCCGCCATCTCCATCAGCACAGCTTCCACTTGTGAGGGAAATATATTCACTCCCCGGATAATCAGCATGTCGTCCGATCGACTCAAACATTTTTCCATTCGCACCAATGTACGACCGCATGCGCATTTTTCGGGATACAAACGTGTCAGATCTCGGGTTCGATACCGAATCAGCGGCATAGCCTCTTTGGTAATGGTAGTGAATACCAGTTCGCCCAACTCGCCATAAGGCAATACTTCCGATGTTTCCGGATCAATAACCTCGGGGATGAAATGATCTTCACACACATGATTACCACAGTGACATTCGCATTCCATCGATACACCCGGTCCAATAATTTCACTCAATCCATAAATATCGTATGCTTTAATTTTCAACAAATTCTCAATCTGCAAGCGCATTTCGTCGGTCCAAGGCTCCGCCCCAAATATGCCAACACGCAATTTGGTATCTTCAGGCGACATACCTGACTGCAAAATACTTTCACCCAAATATGCCGCATACGATGGTGTACAAGCAAGTACCGTGGCATTGAAATCGGTCATAAACTGGATCTGCTTTTTGGTATTCCCGGTAGAGATAGGAACAACTGTAGCACCTACTTTTTCCGCACCGTAATGCAATCCGAGTCCACCGGTAAAAGCTCCATAACCATAGGATATCTGAATGGTATCGTCTTTATTGACACCCGCCATAGTTAATCCTCTGGCAACCACTTCTGCCCATATTTCGATATCGTGCCGGGTATATCCTACCACCGTTGGTTTGCCTGTGGTTCCACTCGAGGCATGAATCCGTACCACCTCGGTCTGCGGCACAGTAAACAATCCGAAAGGATAATTGTTGCGAAGATCAATTTTAGTCGTAAAAGGCAGATCTTTCAGTTGGTCCACACTTTTAATATCACCGGGTTCTATTCCTTTTTCTTTAAACTTGTTCCGATAAAAAGGCACATTCTCGTACACCCGTTTAACGGTTTCCGCGAGTCGTTTACTTTGCAACTCGTGCAACTGTTGCCTGTCGGCACATTCTATTTCAGGATAAAGTATCATATAATGATTGATTATATTCTAATTATTGGGCAATCCCAAACGGAAAGCCTTCAGATTCATATTGACCACCGACTCACCTTTGGCAGAAAAATACTGTGTTATAGCCCGCTCCAACTCCTGATGCTCGATATCGAGATAGGGAGCTGCTGCTCCCAACATCACGATATTGTATGTTTTGGGACTTCCTGCTTGCTTTGCCAACCGGGCAGCCTCCACCAACACATGGGTAGCTGTTTTTTCAACGGTTTGAAGCAACTCCGTTTCATCAGGATAGTTCGGAATATTTTTGTAAGGTTCTTTAGCGGTAATAATAACACCTTCGGGAGAGAGAAAAGGCAGATAGCGCAAAGCTTCCATGGGCTCCAAAGAAAGAATAATATCCGCTTTTCCCTGAGGAATCAAATCCGAATAAATTTCTTCTGAGGATATCCGCAAATGCGATTCCACAGCCCCACCCCGCTGACTCATGCCATGCACTTCGGCCTGCTTCACGTAAAGCCCGAGGTTCATGGCTGCCAGATCGATGACAGCCGCCATCGTCAGAATCCCTTGTCCGCCAACACCCGATAGAATGATATTTTTTTTCATAATCTAATCTTGTTGCGCTTTTTTCTTCTTGCGTTTTACACCTGTTTGCACACATTCACGTTGCGATATGACCACTGATACACCGTCGTAATCGAATTCTCCCCTCAATACCGCAACGTTTTGTTCTATATTTTTTTTCAGCGGGATAATCGTTCGAATATGCGCCTCATCCACGCCAATTCCCTTACAGATATCGACATATTTCCCTGTCCCGGCAGAATCCTGGCCACCGGTCATAGCCGTAGTTGAGTTATCGGAAATAATAAACGTCACCGGAGAACCATCATTTACGGCATCCAGAAGTCCCGTAATTCCCGAGTGGGTAAAGGTCGAATCGCCGATAACAGCCACAGCCGGACGCATGCCCGCATCAGCAGCACCTTTTGCCATCGTAATGGCAGCACCCATATCTACACACGTGCTGATGGTGTTGTAAGGTGGCAATGCTCCTAAAGTATAACAACCAATATCGCCAAAAACATGTCGCAGCGGATAAATCTCCAGTGCACGGTTGATGGCTTCGAAAAGATCGCGGTGCCCACATCCGTCACAAAGCATGGGAGGCCGTCCGGCCACAATCTCGGGAATGTCACGCGGCGTTGCGATTTCCACACCCAATGCCTTTGCCAACGCATTAGGCGAAAGCTCGCCTGTGCGCGGAAGCGCACCATCCAGTCGCCCGTGGAATTTGTTGTTGCCAAAATATCCTTTCAGCAATTCTTCGTAAACGGGATACCCTTCTTCGGCAATCAGGATACAATCATATCTTTCCGTAAATAGTCGAACCCTTTTTTCGGGCAAAGGATATTGCGATATTTTCAAAACAGGAATATTCAACCGATACGTCGTAAGTACTTCCATTACATAATTATAAGCAATGCCGAAAGCAATTACCGCTTTATTGCCTTCTCCCGACCGTTCCATATTGAAAACCGACGCTTCAGATAAGGCAACCAATTGTGGCTGCTTGTCGATCAGTTGTTGATAATTTTTTCGGGCATTTGCCGGCAAGAGCACCCACGCATTTTTATTGGCAATAGGATTGAGCGAATTTTGGGGCCTTGTTTGCGACCGCTTAATTACGGATCGCGAATGCGATAAACGGGTAGGGATGCGAAACAATACCGGCAGCTGCATCTCTTCCGAAAGGTCGAACGCATAGTGCACCATATCATAGGCTTCCTGTTGGTTGGAAGGTTCCATCACCGGAATCATGGCAAATTTGCCATACACCCGGCTATCCTGCTCGTTCTGCGACGAGTGCATCGAAGGGTCATCGGCTACCACCACTACCAATCCACCATGAACGCCCGTTATTGCCGAATTCATGAAAGCATCGGCTGCCACATTCAGTCCCACATGCTTCATGCAAACCATGCTTCTTTTCCCTGCATACGACATGCCCAAAGCAGCCTCG
>CAYUIY010000029.1:0-23726 GCA_964444915.1 uncultured Dysgonomonadaceae bacterium | reverse complement strand
CCTCAATCGGTTTGTCCTGTTCAACGGTTTGAATGGCAAAAGCAGCATTGATCACAACCACATTGCGTTGCGCCTCGGTACCTTCCCCGTGAAGCACGTTTCTGAAAATCCCGGCTGCAACCTCCACCGTATTTCCTCCATCCAACTCATGTTGTTCTACCCGATTAAAACCGAGATCCTCGGGCATGAAGAGCTGTTCGCCTTTTTCGGATACTACCTTGAATTGGTCGGTGAGCGAAATCTCGTCGTATCCGTCGAGCGTATGTACAATGCAAAAATGTTTTTTGCCTTCCTGATAAATATAACTGTAAAGCCTCATCATGGACAAATCGTACACACCCAGCATCTGATAGTTGGGTTGCACCGGATTTACCAACGGACCCAATACGTTGAAAAAATTGCGCACACCCAGACTTTTTCTTACGCCGGCCACTGCTTTCAGTGCGGGACTGAACAACGGTGCATGCAAATAGGCAATATGGCATTCTTCCATGCTTCTGCGCAACGTATCGATGTTGGTGGTAAATTTCACTCCCTGCTGCTCAATGACATTGCTTGCTCCGCTAATGGAAGTAGCACCATAGTTTCCGTGTTTCACCACGTTGTAACCTGCACCGGCAACAACAAAACACGCTGCGGTGGAAATATTGAACGTATTTTTGCCATCGCCGCCCGTCCCCACGATATCCAACGGTTGGTAATCCGACAAATCGGCTGGCACACGCATCTCAAGCAAGGCATCGCGGAATCCGAGAATTTCGTCCACCGAAATGCTACGCATAAGAAACGATGTAATGAGGGCGGCAACTTGCGATTCGGGCACACTCCCTCCAACAATGTCAAAAAGCACCTTCTTGGCTTCCTGACGCGAGAGGTATTGATAATCGAATATTTTATATAGCGTTTCTTTCATTGTTGTTTATGTTTAAAAAAGTTTTGAATAACAGTGATTCCCTGTGGCGTAAGAGAGGCTTCGAGATGAAACAGAGCCCGGAAACGTCATTTTTTTTATGTTCAATGCCCTTAATATTGTTTTCATCATTCACAACTCCAATTTCAAGCTCCCCACATGAATCACTTATAGGTAAAGAAATCATATCAAACATTGACCAAAGAAGCAGCTTTGTCGATGGCTTTTTTTAACGCACGCAATTTGCTGTTGACTTCCTGCAACTCGTACTCATCATTGCTTTGAGCCACGATACCGGCGCCAGCCTGATACCAAAGTTCATTATTGCGGCTCACAAAAGTACGAATAGTAATGGCCTGATTGAGATCACCATTTAATCCAATAAACCCGATGCAGCCTCCGTATGCACCCCGATTGTGTTTCTCAATCTCAGTAATAAGTTGCATGGCACGCACTTTGGGTGCTCCCGACACAGTGCCGGCAGGGAAAGTGCCAAAAAAAGCCTTGATGGGATCGGCATTTTCATTGAGTGTGCCGCTCACGCGCGAAACTAAATGAATGACATGCGAGTAAAATTGCGGTTCTTTGTAAAAATCGACCTTTACATCGTGTGCGTTTTTTCTCAGATCGTTCCCGGCAAGGTCAACCAGCATAACGTGCTCAGAATTCTCTTTGGGATCGTTCATCAGAAACTCCATCGCCTCCATATCCTCCTTATAATTTCCGGTACGGCGGGTTGTGCCGGCTATGGGATCGATGCTAATTCGCGAACCCTTTATTTTACAGTGCGTTTCGGGAGAAGAACCAAAAATGCGGTATCCGCCAAAATCGAAATAAAACAGATAGGGCGAAGGATTGATGGAACGCAAAGCACGATACACCTTGAAATCGTCGCCCGAGAATCGCTGAACGAAACGGCGCGAAAGCACAATCTGTGCAACATCTCCCTGAAGACAATGTTGCACGCCACGACGGACATCAGCTTTGAATTCCTCATCGGTAATAGTGCTGTATTCCTCTCCTTCATGAAAAAAATTGTATAACGCAACATTGCGAACATTCATCAGCACCTCTACACGCGAGATCCGACTTTCTTCTCCATCGCGAAGGAGTTCAATAATGGTGATTTCATCCTTAAAGTGATCGAAAATCAGCATGTAGCGATAAAGAATATACAACATGTCGGGGGCATCGCTGCGTTCTTCCTTGCTTTCGCAAACAGGAATATCTTCGGTATATTTCACGCAATTGAAAGTGGTATACCCAAACAATCCACAAGCATCGCTATGTTCGCCTTCAACATTTATCTTTTGAAGGAATCCGCTCAATGCGTCGGAAATCGTAAAAGACACCGATAACGGACGAAGCTCTTTTTGTCCATCGGGCAATTTCATCGTACACATTCCCCTATTCACGTCGACCGAAGCAATAGGCTCGAGACCAATATAGGAAGTGCTGTTTTCGTTGGCGTGAAAGTCGGAACTTTCCAGCAAAGCCGACTGCGGAAAAGCATCGCGCACTTTCAAATAAACGCTCACAGGCGTATGAAGATCGCCAAGAATTTTTTTGGTGTTAGTACGAAAATTATAAGTCATATTGTAATGATTTATTTGTCGAATTGATCCATGTATGTAAGGTAAGTGTCCATATCCTTATCGCCTCGCCCCGACAGCGTAAGTACCACAACATCGGAAGATGAAAATTTCACTTTATCCAACGCTGCCAAAGCGTGAGCCGACTCCAACGCAGGGATGATTCCCTCGTTGCGGGTTAAATCGAAAGCAGCTTTCAATGCCTCATCATCGGTGATGGCCAGTACGCGGGCACGCTGTTGCTTGGCCAGATGAGCATGAATGGGACCGACACCCGGATAATCCAGTCCCGCAGAAACGGAATACGGTTCAACAATCTGTCCATCCTCGGTTTGCATAATAAGGGTTTTACATCCGTGTAACACACCAATTTTCCCTAATTGAATAGTAGCAGCGGAGTAACCGCTGTCGACACCTTTTCCTCCGGCTTCTGCTAGCACAATCTTAACATGGTCGTTATCCAGATACTCATAAATCGTTCCGGCAGCATTGCTCCCTCCGCCAACACAGGCAAAAAGATAATCGGGAAAATCGCGCCCTTCTTTTTCTGTGAGTTGCGTTTTAATTTCTTTGCTGATAACCGACTGCAATCGGGCGACCATATCGGGATAAGGATGAGGACCAATGGTCGATCCAATCACATAATGCGTGTCTTCGGGATGGCTGCACCAGTCGCGAATAGCTTCGTTTGTGGCATCTTTCAGTGTCATGTTTCCTGAGGTAACAGGAACAACTGTCGCTCCCAGCATTTCCATTTTTTTTACGTTCGGAAGCTGCCGTTCCACATCGGTTTTCCCCATATAAACCGTACAAGGCATCTGCATAAGTGCGCATACCGTTGCCGTAGCTACACCATGTTGCCCGGCGCCGGTTTCGGCAATGATGCGGGTTTTACCCATTCGCCGGGCTATGAGCACCTGACCAATGGCATTATTGATTTTGTGGGCACCGGTATGGTTGAGGTCTTCCCGTTTGAGATAAATAATACAACCATGTTGTTCAGAGAGTTGCTTGGATAAATACAACGGTGAGGGTCGTCCCACATAATCGCGCAACAACGCTTGAAATTCCTGTTGAAAGCTTTCGCTTTCCATAATTTCAAGATAGGCTTGCTGCAAATCTGCCACGCACTTGTGAAGAATCTCGGGTACATAAGCTCCGCCGAACTCGCCATAATACCCTTTTTCGTTTACTGTAAATCGCTGCATAATGAAAAAACGTTTATTTAAAAAAACTCCTTAAAATGAAAAAAGCCCGTCGCAAGGTGCGACAGGCTTTTACTCTTTATTCTATTTACTTATTTGTTTACTTCAAAAAAGACATGGCTGCTTCCCTTACGACTTTGTGAGTTGTAAGTGACGCCACCAATATCTGTTTGAAAGTAAATAATTCATTCCCCTTCAATTTTTATACAAAAATATATGAGAGAAAAATAAAATACAATATATTTACAAACTTTAACCTCGAATTTATAACACTTCGGCTTCAAATCCGGTTCGTTTAATTGTCTTGATGATGTCCTCCGCTGAAAGTTCTTCGGTTTCCACGGTCAAAACTTTGTCGGGATGATCAATGTCTACTTTCCATGAAAGAACACCACCCTTCTTATCCAGAAAAGGTTTTACTTTTGCCACACAATTTGAGCAATGGATATTGGTTTTGAATCGCAATGTTTTCATATCTTTTTTGATTTTAATCGTAAACTGTTGGTTACCACACTTACCGAACTCAACGCCATTGCAGCACCTGCAATCATAGGATTGAGCATGAAACCGTTGAACGGATATAGCACTCCCGCGGCAATGGGGATGCCGATGACGTTGTAAATGAATGCCCAAAAGAGATTTTGTTTGATCACTTTGGTTGTTTGTTGCGACAGATGAATCGCTTTGGGTATCTTGGTGAGATCGGACGAAATGATGGTCATTTTAGCTACATCCATCGCAATATCGCTGCCTTTGCCCATGGCGATGCTAACGTCGGCCTGCGCCAATGCTGCACTGTCGTTGATACCGTCGCCCACCATCGCCACTATCTTTTCCTGCTGTTGCAATTGTTTGATAAGTTCGGCTTTTTCTTCGGGCTGCACGTTGCCTTTATAGGAAGATATATTCAGCTGCCGCGCCACCTCGGCAACTGCTTTTTCGTTATCGCCGGTGTATATAACCACTTCTATGCCCATCTGTTGCAATTGCTCGACAGCCTCCCTAGAAGTAGGCTTCAGCTGATCGGTAATGGCAATGAGGCACAATACCCTCTCTTCATCGGCAAAAAGCGAAACGGTACGGGCTGCATCCATCTCACGAACAATCAGGGTTTGCAAATGGAAAGGAACAGGTACGTTTTTCGATAAAATAAAGGCTTCGTTGCCTACATAATACTTCTTCCCATGATAAGTTCCTTCAACGCCTTGCCCGCTAACATGCACTATTTCCACCTCCTCGAGAAGCGTACAATCATCCTGCAATTCGGACACTATGGCTTCTCCCAATGGATGCCCCGATTTGTATTCAATACTGTACAGTATATTGCGCCACAAAGGCTCAACATCGGCCAACCAATTCATGGAGGTAACCACCGGTCTGCCCTCGGTAAGGGTTCCTGTTTTATCGAGCACCACCACATCGATGTCTTTCGCCAATTCCAAACTCTCCGCATCTTTAATAAGAATACCTTCTTCGGCTCCTTTACCAATGGCCACCATGACGGCAGTAGGCGTGGCCAGTCCAAGAGCACACGGGCAAGCAATCACCAGCACCGTGACCATCGCCAAAAAACCGTGCACAACACCGTTTGCACCACCAAAAATAATCCAGACAACAAAACTCACCAGAGCAATACCAATTACCACAGGAACAAAAATTGCAGCAATCTTGTCCACCAGTGCCTGTACCGGGGCTTTACTTCCACGCGCTTCGTCCACCAATTTTATGATATGTGCCAACAACGTGTCTTTACCTACCTTTTGCGCCCGAAAATAAAAACTCCCTTGTCGGTTCAATGTGCCGGCAAATACCTTATCGCCGGGTTTCTTTTCCACGGGAATGGGTTCGCCACTGATCATACTTTCGTCAACAAACGAAATGCCTTCTGTTACCTCACCATCCACGGCTATGCGTTCGCCGGGCTTCACCAATACAATATCACCTACGACAACATCTGCAACAGAAAGTTCGACCGGCGTGCCGTCTCTTACAACCGTTACGATTGAAGGCTGCAGCCCCATCAGTTTTTTTATGGCTTCGGAAGTATTTTCTTTTGCTCTTTCCTCCAACAGTTTTCCAAGCAAGATGAAGGTAATGATTACAGCCGATGCCTCGAAATAGACATGAGCTTCCAGCCCTTTGGCTTCCCAAAACTGCGGATAAAGCGTATTGAAAACACTGAAGAGATACGAAATGCCGGTACTCAGTGCCACCAGTGTATCCATGTTTGCCGAACGATGTTTTGCCTGTTTCCATGCTCCAACGAAAAAACGCCGCCCAAAAACAAACAGCACCGGTGTAGCCAATACCCACATGATATAGTTAGCATATGGCCAATGCATAAAAAACATGCCGATGATGACAATCGGTACCGATAATAAAAGTGCGCCAATGGTTTCTTTTTTGAGTTTGCGATAATTTTCGCTCCGTAAACGTTCCACATTCTCCACAGACAATTCGTCCTCCTCAATCAACATATCGTAGCCGATTTCCTGCAAAGCCTGACGCATTTTTTGAGGAGAAGTAATATCGGGAAGATATTCAACAGTCCCTTTCTCATTGCCGTAATTGACCGAGGCATTTAAAACGCCGGGAACAAATGCGAGGATGTTTTGGGTTGCAGCAGCACAAGCGGCACACGTCATGTTCAGCACCGGATAGGAACGTTTATCGGTATATACCTCTCCACCGCTTTCACGAACAGCCGCCACGATAGCACGAATAATATCGGCTTTGTCATCGGAAAATTCGGGGTCGATGTCAAAAACCAACCCTCCTGATTTTTTGTCTATTTCTACCGAAATGATTCCTTTAATAGAATGTATAGCCGATTTAAATCGTTCTTCATCGGCTGGATATTTCGATAACCTAATTTTCATGAAACGTTGCTTTTCTCTCTTCCTTGAAAAACAATTTGCGAGGGATTAAGTTCAAACTGCAACAATCTGCAAAAAAGAAATTCATTGTTATATAGTGGTTATCCCTTTTCAATATTTAATTTTTTCATGAAAAAGCTTATCATTATTCCGCAAATAAACGTACATTTGTATGAAATTAAAACTTATAAGAACATGATAACATTTATCATTTGTCTGGCAATTTTAATTTTGGGTTACGCTTTTTATTCAAAATTTATTGAACGAACATTTGGAGCAGATCCCGATAAACCAACCCCCGCTTATAAACTCAACGACAATGTGGACTATATTCCCATGCCATGGTGGCGTGTGTTTCTCATTCAGTTTCTAAATATAGCAGGATTAGGTCCTATTTTCGGAGCATTAGCCGGCGCAATGTGGGGACCGGTTGCTTTTGTTTGGATTGTTTTTGGAACCATCTTTGGTGGTGCCGTGCACGATTACCTCTCCGGAATGTTATCAATCAGGCATAACGGATTGAGCATAACCGAGATCATTGGTATTTATTTGGGACTTACAGCCAAACAAGTCATGCGGCTGTTTACAATTGTATTAATGGTATTGGTAGGAGCGGTTTTTATTACAGGTCCTGCAAACATTCTGGCCGGCTTGACACCCGATTATGCAACCATGAATTTTTGGGTTGCGATTATTTTCATCTATTATATTCTTGCTACACTGCTCCCGATCGATAAAATTATTGGAAAGATTTATCCCTTATTCGGCTTTGCATTGTTATTCATGGCAGTAGGTTTAATTTCTGCCCTTTTTATAAAAGGGTACCAAATACCCGAACTTACTCCCAAAAACTGGCACAATTTCCACTATAACAGTGAGCAATTCCCCATTTTCCCGATGCTGTTTATTTCAATCGCTTGTGGGGCTATTTCCGGTTTTCATGCCACACAATCGCCTTTAATGGCACGATGTATAAAAAACGAAAAAGAAGGACGAAGAGTTTTCTATGGTGCAATGGTTGTTGAAGGGGTTGTTGCCTTGATATGGGCTGCTATCGGGATGAGTTTTTTCGGAGGAGTCGAAAAATTGAATGAGGTAATGGTTGCCCATCAAGGAAATGCAGCATGGGCGGTCAACGAAATATCCAATTCGTTGCTTGGCAAATTCGGAGGAATACTGGCCATTTTGGGTGTAGTTGCGGCTCCCATAACCTCCGGAGATACTGCATTTCGTAGTGCACGCCTGATCGTTGCCGATGTTCTTAAAATGAAACAAGGACCTATAGTGAACAGATTGTTGATAACTCTCCCTCTGTTTGCTGTCGGCTTTCTTTTAACCCAAATCAATTTCGATATTATCTGGAGATATTTCGCTTGGGCTAACCAAACACTTGCCGCAGTAGTACTCTGGACAATCACGATGTATCTGATCCTTAATAACAAAAGATATTGGATCACCCTCTTACCCGCTTTGTTTATGACCTATGTCGTGTCTTCATATATTCTACTTGCACCGGAAGGATTTTCCTTGTCCAAACCCCTATCTTACATTGGAGGGGCTCTCATCACAGCATGCTGTTTTATAGCATTTCTGATTTATCAACAAAAACTAGAAAAAAAAGAAATCGTATTGCAGCAGCCCGCTTATATTGAAGAACAAAAAAATAAAATGACTAAATGACAATATGCACCTGTTTTGTTACATTTTTGTTAAGTTTTTAATTCTTACCATCAAAAAATAAGGAGGTAAAAAACTATTTTATTACTTTTGCACTGTCAAATTTTTAAGTCAAGTAGTATCTTAACTTAAATTACTGCTTTTAAGCACCTAAAAACAAGATGGATCTTATTTATCCGATTATTTTATTGGTTTTATTGGTTTTAGCAGTCCTCGATTTAACAGTAGGCGTAGCCAACGATGCTGTAAATTTCCTCAACTCAAGCGTAGGTTCAAAAGTCGCACCTTTATGGGTAATCCTCACCGTAGCATCCATTGGGGTAGTATTGGGAACGTTATTTTCAAGTGGAATGATGGAGATAGCACGAAGCGGTGTTTTTCATCCCAATATGTTCCCTTTCCCGAAAATCATGATGCTTTTCTTGGCCGTTATGATTACCGATGTTATTTTGCTCGATATTTTCAATACCTTGGGACTGCCAACTTCCACTACCGTATCGTTGGTATTTGAACTATTGGGGGCAGCTGTTGCCGTGTCGCTGTATATCATCTGGGAAAACAAGAGCGGAAATTTGGCAGACTATATCAACTCCGGTAAAGCACTGGCCATTATTTCAGGTATATTGATATCGGTAGTCATTGCATTTGTTGTGGGTAGTATAATCATGTATTTCACCCGCTTAATTTTTTCGTTCAACTACAAAAAATCTTTTAAATACTTTGGTGCCTTGTGGGGTGGATTTGCACTCACAGCAATTACTTATTTTATTGTTTTTAAAGGATTACAAGGCAGTGCCATTATATCGGAAAATTTTCTCCACTATATCACAAACAACATGGGTGAAGCCTTGTTTTACGCTTTTGTCGGATGGACACTTTTGATGGCTCTCCTACAGCACCTCTTTAAGGTTAATATTCTTAAAGTAATTGTTCTAATGGGAACAATGGCGTTAGCGCTTGCTTTTGCCAGTAACGACTTGGTAAATTTTATTGGTGTTGCCATGGCCGGATTGAGTTCATACCAAATTGCTTCACATGTAGCACTCGCTGGCGGAAATATCGAAACGTTGTACATGGACAAATTAAAAGAGCCGGTTGTGGCAGATTGGAGGTATCTATTGGGCGCAGGTATCATCATGGTACTAGCTTTATGGTTCTCTAAAAAAGCAAGAACAGTAACGGAAACCGAAGTAAATTTAGCACGGCAAAACGATGGCGGACCGGAAAAGTTTTCTTCTTCACCCCTTTCTCGCTCTATCGTTCGTGCTGCAGTAGATATTAATCGCGTGTTAAGAAGCTACACCCCGCCCAAAATAAGAAAAGCCCTCAACAGCCGTTTTGCACCCCCAAAAGCGGAAACCAATTCTGCTTCGTTCGATTTAATCAGGGCATCGGTCAACCTAACCATTGCTGCATTGCTGATCTCATTAGGAACTTCATTAAAACTACCACTTTCAACTACTTATGTTTCATTTATGGTAGCAATGGGAACTTCGCTTGCCGACAGGGCATGGGGAAGAGAAAGTGCTGTTTACCGCATCAACGGTGTTTTAACAGTAATTACAGGATGGTTTTTTACGGCCCTTATTGCTTTTACAATTACCTTTATTATCGGCCTATTACTGATGTGGGGAGGGAAAATAACCATGTTTGCGTTGCTAGCACTCATTGTGCTTATTTTCATTAAGTCATCAGAAGCACACCGCAAAAGAAAAGAAAAAGAAAAAATCAATTCATCTCTTCTTGAAGATGAGAAAGGCATTATTAAAGCATGCACATCAGAAGTAAGAAACGCGGTGGAAAAAATGTTGAATATCTATCAACAAAATATACAAGGATTAACAACTGAAGATCGCCGTTTGCTACGCAAAATTTCTCGTGAGGCCGATAATTTGTATATGAGCTATAAAAATAAAAGAACATATGAAGTGGTGCCCACAATACAAGCTATTGGAGTAAATGAATTGGAGATTGAACAAGAATATGTTCAAGTGGTGGACTATACTTATGAAATTGCCAAAGCACTAAAAACAATCACTTCGGAAAGTTACCGCCACATCGACAATAACCATAAGGGATTTAGCGACGATCAGGAAAATGAACTGCACGAAATAAGCAAAATTGTAATCGAAATGTATGAGAAATTTATTGATATGATGAACCGCCATGACTATTCTTCATTCAATATGCTCATCAACTATCGAGAAAATATTCTTGAACAATGCGCCAAACTCACTAAAAAACAAATTAAACGCGTGAAGGCGAATGAATCCGGAACGCGGAGCAGCATTCTTTTTCTGAACATCCTAAACGAAACCAAAACCATTGTTTTGCAATCGATCAATCTAATGAAATCGCAAAAAAACATGATCTTAACCAGCAGGAAAACAACAAAAGTATTCCAGGAAGTATGATATGTTCGTTGCCTTATTAAAATCCGCGCTGCCGCATTGCCTCAAAGGTAAGAATGGCAGCGGAAACAGATACATTGAGCGAATCGATTTTTCCTCTCATCGGAATTTTGATTCGCTTTTCTGCATTTTGTAGCCAGAAATCGCTAAGCCCTTCTGCTTCGGTACCCATAATAATAGCCGAGGGATGTGTAAAATCTACGTCCTGATAAAATTCGGCAGCTTGCAGTTCGGCTGCATAAGAAGTAATCTTATTCTGCTGCAACCATTCCATTGCCTCCGATGAAGTACAAACAGCTGTTTGTACGGTAAATAACGTGCCTACACCGGAACGAATAACGTTGGGATTATATAAATCGGTTTGCGGATCACATACAACCACGGCATCCACTGCAGCAGCATCGGCAGTACGTAGAATTGCGCCCAAATTGCCGGGTTTCTCAACCGATTCCAGAACAATAACAAACGGATTGGCAGATAACTTTATATCAGCCAGCCCATGCGATTTTGGTTTTGCTACTGCAACAATTCCATCGGAATTTTCACGATAAGCAATTTTTTCGAATACAGCAGGTGAAATGGTAAATATTTTATCTCGGACTATAGAATCAACAACATCAGGATATTTACTCTTGGCGAATATCTGTGTACACACATACACCGAATCAATGATATACCCCCCTGCTAAAGCCAGCGATAACTCACGAGCTCCTTCTATAACAAAAAGCTGCTGTTCTTTGCGTTCTTTACTTTTTGCCAGTTTGACAATATTCTTTATTGCTGCATTCTGAAGACTTGTAATTTTCATGGACAAAAACTCACCAATAACCTTCTTGCATGTTTCATTGCGTAATGCTTCCGGGGCGCATTACTCCAAATTCCTTTGCACTCATGCTTTTTATCTCTACTTTCCATATTTTTACATTGTTCACCGCTGGCATAGAAAAAGTAAATGTTTTATTGGAATAATGACGCATAATAATATGTAATATCTTTTCTTTTTCGGAAAAATCCTCTTCAAAAACCACTTCCCCTTCGCATAAAGCACTCCCCGCCTTCATCCTATAGCTACACCCCACATCAGGATGTTGCCAAATAAGCTCGGGATCAGTGCAAAATGCGATGCATACCTTGGGATTTTTATTGAGTATGCGGATGGCTTTCCCTTCTTGTGCAGAATGAAGGTAAACAACACCATCGTTGTACCCAAAAGTCATCGGTAATACATAGGGTGATCCTTTCTCATCGACCATACCGACGTAACAAAGTTTGGAAGAACAGATGATTTTTTCAATATTTTCTTTTTCTTCTACTGAAAAGGTTTTCATATCCTGACGATTTCCATGTGAAAAACAAATTTACATCATAATTTTCAATTTACACAAAAACGAAAATAAAATTTTGTTCCGTGAAATCCAATCATATTATTGCAAAGTCCATGAAATAAAAAAGAAATTTATCAAAAGGTTTGAATTTTGTGTACAAAAAAAGGAAAAATCCTTTCTGGACTCTTCCTTGATTACGTTTACAAAAACAAAAAAATTAATTATTTCACTTTATCAACAATTGCCTTAAATGCATCCGGGTTATTCATTGCTAAATCGGCAAGAACTTTCCGGTTAATTTCGATATTGTTTTTGTGTAAAGCACCCATCAAGCGAGAATAAGACATCCCATTTGCACGGGCAGCGGCATTAATACGTTGTATCCACAGGGAACGAAAATTACGTTTCTTGTTTTTACGGTCGCGATATGCATAGGTAAGACCTTTTTCCCACGTATTTTTTGCTACAGTCCATACATTTTTACGGGCACCATAATAACCCCTAGTTGATTTTAATATTTTCTTTCTGCGATTGCGTGAAGCAACATGATTTACTGATCTTGGCATAATATTTATGTGTTTTGAATGTTAGCGTTTCCTGCTATTACGGAAATCTTTGGAGCATACATTCGATTAATAACAACTAAATAAAGAACAACATCGGGTTTATTTTAACCCCAATAAAAATTTTATATTTTTTTTGTCTGCTTTATCAACAAGCGTAGTATGTGACAATCTTCTTTTTTGTTTTTTGCTCTTTTTCGTCAAAATATGACTTTTATACGCATGCTTTCTTTTAATCTTTCCTGTTCCGGTAAGAGCAAACCTCTTTTTGGCACCGGAGTTAGTCTTAATTTTCGGCATTTCCTATCTTAATTATAATGATTAATAAATTTTTTCGGCTTGCAAAGGTAATGATTTTTTTCGAAATCATTGCACTTTAGCTTTCTTTTATTCTTGATTCAGCTGTAAATTTCTATTTGGAAGCAGAAGTGTTTTTTTTCGGAGCTAATATAATAGACATACGTTTTCCCTCCAACACCGGCAACTGCTCTACCTTTGCATAATCTTCAAGATCGTTGGCAAATCGTAATAACAACAATTCCCCTTGTTCTTTAAAAAGAATGGAGCGACCTCTGAAAAATACAAAAGCTTTCACTTTGGCACCTTCTTCTAGAAAGTTTTTAGCATGTTTAAGTTTAAAATTATAGTCGTGATCATCGGTTTGAGGTCCAAAACGTATTTCTTTTACAACAATCTTTGTCGACTTGGCTCTCTGCTCTTTTTGTCTCTTTTTCTGCTGATACAAAAATTTCTGATAATCAATAATACGACATACCGGCGGCTTGGCCGAAGGTGCAATTTCCACTAAATCCAAACCTCTATCCTCAGCCATATGCAAAGCCTCTTGTATAGGATATATTCCTTGTTCAACATTATCGCCCACTACACGAACTTCGGGCACACGAATTTGCTCGTTGACCCTGTATTGATTTTTTGAATCTCTGGGACTATTCTTCATTCAACTGATGTTAAGTATTTTTTTTCTGTTTTTATAATTAATTATTTTTATTAGTTAAAAAGTCAGTACCGTTCTATCTCTGTCATTTTTTCTACTTCACGCTTAACCTCCTCAGCAAAGGTAATTAAATTTTTTGAACCTTTATCGCCCTCGCCTCGTTTTCTAACCGAAACTTCTTCATTTTGTGCTTCTTTCTCCCCTACAATTAATAGATATGGAATACGTTTGAGTTCGTTATCACGGATCTTTCTTCCAATTTTTTCATTTCGATCGTCCACTTCGGTACGAATATCATATTTTTTTAGTGTTTTTGCAACTTTATATGCATAATCGTTAAATTTTTCACTAATAGGCAATACAACAACCTGCGTAGGGGATAACCACAAAGGAAATCTTCCGGCAGTATGCTCAATAAGAACAGCTACAAAACGTTCCATCGAGCCAAACGGCGCACGATGTATCATTACCGGCCTGTGCCTTTGGTTATCGGCACCAACATACTCCAAATCGAAACGTTCGGGCAAATTATAATCTACCTGAATGGTACCCAACTGCCAACGACGACCCAACGCATCTTTTACCATAAAATCGAGTTTCGGCCCATAAAAAGCCGCTTCTCCAAGTTCAATCCTTGCTTTAAGCCCTTTCTCCTCACAAGCTTCTATAATGGCCCGTTCGGCCTTTTCCCAATTTTCGTCGCTTCCGATATATTTCTCTTTATCTACCGGATCGCGAAGTGAAATCTGTGCTTCAAAATCATTGAAATCCAATGCGTTAAAAATAATGAAAATAATATCCATTACCTTCAAAAATTCATCTTTAACCTGATCGGGCGTACAAAAAATATGGGCATCATCTTGTGTAAAACCACGCACACGCGTCAACCCATGCAATTCACCACTCTGTTCGTACCGATAAACTGTACCAAATTCGGCCAGACGCAAGGGTAAGTCTTTATAAGAACGAAGCGATGTTTTGTAAATTTCGCAATGATGGGGGCAATTCATGGGTTTCAACATAAACTCCTCACCCTCCTGTGGGGTTTTCATGGGTTGAAACGAATCTTTCCCGTATTTTTCGTAATGGCCCGAAATCTCGTACAATTGTTTTGAAGCAATATGCGGTGTCATCACTTGCTCATAATCGAAATGACGTTGTATTTTCTTTAGAAAATCTTCCAGGCACAAACGCAATTGCGTACCTTTGGGCAACCATAAAGGAAGTCCGGCACCTACGTTTTGCGAAAAAGCAAAAAGCTCCAATTCTTTTCCGATTCTCCTGTGATCGCGCTTTTTTGCCTCTTCTACCATTGCCAGATATTCATCCAGCATTTTCTTCTTAGGAAAAGATATACCGTACAAACGTGTCAACTGGGGGCGATGCTCATCGCCACGCCAATATGCACCAGCAACATTCAGCAGTTTCACCGCTTTAATGTACGAGGTATTGGGCAAATGAGGACCACGACACAAATCAGTAAAATCGCCCTGTGTATAAATTGTTATTGTACCATCCTGCAATTCGTTGATGAGTTCAACTTTATATTCTTCATTTCTCTTGGAAAACATTTCCAATGCCTCCTCTTTCGAAACGATCTGACGTTTAATTTCTTCTTTTTTGGCAGCCAGCTCCATCATTTTCTTTTCGATAGCAGGAAAATCCGATTCCTTAATTGCCACTCCTTCTCCGGGATCCACATCATAGTAAAAACCGTTCTCAATGGCAGGTCCAATGCCAAATTTAATTCCCGGATAAAGTTCCTGTAAAGCTTCGGCCATGAGGTGAGCTGACGAATGCCAATAAGCATGTTTGCCTTCTTCGTCCTCCCATTTCAACAACTTCAACGTTGCATCCTCGGTAATGGGACGTGTTAAATCCCACGTTTCGTCATTTACACGTGCGACAAGCACTTCCTCAGCCAAACGTCGACTAATGCTTTTCGCTATTTCTAATGCTGTTATTCCTTCTTTGTACTCCCGAACCGAACCATCGGGAAAAGTAATCTTTATCATATATTTCTCTTTCCTTGATAATTGAAAATAGGACGACTCTCACTTGGAAACATCATCCGGATCAATTTACCTGTTTCGTTGTCCAACTCTTTTCTTTTTGAAGTGCAAATGTAATGATTTTGTGAATTATAGAATAGCGTTTTCGAAATAAAATCAAAAAAAGATATTTAAGAAGTATACTTTTAAAAGTATTGCTATTTTTTGGAGATCCGGCACTCTGATTCTACGAGATAAGATTTCACTTACCGGAACTTTTTTGAGCTTATTCAACAAACTCCGATAATAATGATAGGCTAATGACACTGCCAATTTCGATTTTCCGGGTAATTTTTTTATCCCTTTTTTTGCATATTCAAAATCTTTCTCGATTGAATCGATAATAGTTCGCTTATTCTTCTCATCAAGAGTTGAACTATGAATTTCGGGAAAATATATTCTCCCCAATTTATTCATATCTGCATTAATATCCCTCAAAAAATTTACCTTTTGAAATGCAGAACCCAAACTTTTAGCATAGGGCACCAATTCGGAAAATAAATGCTCATCTTCCCTGCAAAAAACTTTAAGACACATCAACCCCACTACCTCGGCTGAACCGTAAATATATTGCTCTAATTCCCGTTGCGTTGTGTAATTTTTTTTATGCAAATCATACTCCATACTTCTTATAAAAGCATCAATGAACTCTTTTTCTATACGATACTTTTTTACGGTATCCATGAAAGCAAAAATAACAGGATTCGTGCTTATTTCATTCGATAAAGCATAGTCTAAATCGCTTTTTAACTTTTCCAATAAATAATTTTTATCGAAATGATCAAAACTATCCACTATCTCATCGGCGAGCCTCACAAAACCATAAATAGCATAAATAGCATTTCTTTCTTCTTTGTCTAAAAGAGATACGGCTAAAGAAAAAGAAGTACTGTAATTTTTGGTAATGAGCTCCGAGATTCGGTAACTGGTTTGTTTGAAAAAATCGATATTCATTATTCAGCGGATATTTTAGAGCTGCAATTAATTTGCAGTTTAACTATTTATTATCCCAAATGGACTTCTAAATTTACAAATATAATGATAAATTTTACATTAGTAAACCATTATATTTCTCGGGCGTTTTAATAATACGTAATCCTTCCTGAAATATCTCGTTCTCATCGTTGATGATTTTAAAATAAGCCGATGAATCATAGATATCGCGTGCAATCAACGCTTTCAGTTGGGTGAAAAGTAATTGTTGGGAACGTTCGAATTCCTCTTCGTTCCATTTTACTTTCTCCTCTTCGGCCATTCGCTTCATTCTCATTACCATATCTGCAGGTATGGAATAATTCTTTTTAAATGCATCAACATCGGGATATGCTTTCAGTAGCAACTTGCGATGATTGTCTACTTCTTTAATAACTATATGGTTCACAATTCCTTTTGCAATCAAATCTCTATGCAAGTTGGTAAGCGATGTGGTATCGATTGGCACAAAATAATCCGGCATAATACCTCCGCCGCCATAAACCGTCCGTTTGTTTATCAATGTCTTATATTTCAACGAATCGGGAAAATGAATGCTATCGGCATACAACAGCTCGCCTTTTTGATATCGATTGAAAAAATCCATGTTGTAAGCATCGATATCGCCACCTTTATAAGGCTTTTGAATGCATCTGCCACTGGGAGTGTAGTAACGAGCCACCGTCAAACGAATCATTGTTCCGTCCGGGAGTGGCAATTGTCGCTGCACAAGTCCTTTTCCAAACGTGCGGCGCCCAACGATAACTCCCCTATCCCAATCCTGTATAGCACCGGCTACAATCTCGCTTGCCGAAGCAGAACTCTCATCTACCAATATAACTAGATCTCCCTGTTCGAACTGACCTTTTGAGGTGGCAGTAATGTTGGAACGAGGTTGAGCTCTGCCTTCGGTATAAACAATGAGTTTACCTTTATCTAAAAATTCGTCTGCGATATCGGTTGCCGTCTGAAGAATTCCACCTCCATTGCCGGTGAGATCTAAAATGAGTTTTTTCATTCCATTTGCTTTCAATTTCTCTTCAGCCTTTCGGAATTCATCCACGGATGTTGCTGCAAAGCGGCTCAAACGAATATATCCTATTTCAGCATCCGCCATATATGAAGCATCGACGCTGTAAATGGGTATCTTGTTTCGCACAATACGAAACTCCAGCAACTCGGGCACTCCTCTCCGTAACACCTTTACAGTTACGGTGGTACCTTTTGGTCCTCGAAGCTTTTTCATTACCTCCTCACTGCTCATCTTCACTCCTGCAATCAGCGTGTCGTTCACATAAATAATCTTATCTCCGGGCATAATACCCACTTTTTGTGCAGGACCTCCCGAAATAACCTCAATAACATACAACGTATCGGTAACCATATTGAACGAAATCCCTATCCCTTCGAAATCGCCTTGTAGCGGCTCGTTCATTGCCCGCACTTCATCTTTGTTTAAATAAGACGAATGTGGATCCAACTCGCGCAACATGGCACGAATCGCTGTTTCTGTTAATTTTTCCGAATCAACATCGTCTACATATAAATTATTAATCAATTGAAGTGTTCGAACCAATTTGAGTCCCAAAGGATCGGGCATAAACTGAGCGAAAGCACTCGAAAAAAAGAAAAAAATACTGATTAAAAGAAAAATCGATCTCTTATACATAAATATAAATTCTAATTAACTAGCAAGAAAATTTACCACTTCATCCCTTCAGGTATAAACTCGCTTATATCGTGTCCATAGCGCAATAGCTCACGAACGAGCGTTGAACTGATATGGGTAAGTTGCGGTTCGGTGAACAATACAAAAGTTTCTATCCCTGCAATGGTACGATTTAAGTCGGCAACAGCTTTTTCATATTCGAAATCAATCACCGACCGAATGCCTCTTAAGATATATTTTGCGCCCACTTGCCGAGCAAAATCAACCGTCAATCCTTCGTAACTCTCTACCCGTATACGGGGCTCGTCTTTATAAAAATCACGAATTGTTTTTAATCTTTTTTCAAGGGGAAAAAAGGGTTTTTTCGCTTCGTTTACGCCAATAGCGATTACCACTTCGTCCATCAGCATGAGTCCCCGCTTCACCAACGATTCATGACCGATAGTAAACGGATCAAACGTTCCCGGAAAAAGTGCAATGCGCTTTTGAGGAAGAGATAAATCCGAAAGAGAAGAGTGTTGTCTCATTATTTTTTTGTTGGAAATCCTATTTTTATTCAGGAGCCAATAATCAGCCATCAAAGCCTTACCCTAGATCAGTCTTCAACCTCGACTGTCAGATTATCGATAATAAAATTCTGACGTTCGGGGGTATTTTTCCCCATATAAAATTCAAGAAGCTCTTTCAAAAGATCCTCCTTACGCATGGTAACCCTCTCAAGGCGCATGTCTTTTCCGATAAAATGACGAAACTCATCGGGAGATATTTCTCCTAAACCCTTAAATCGGGTGATTTCGGGATTTGGTCCTAATTCTTTTATGGCTGCCAAACGCTCCTCTTCAGTATAACAATATATTGTTTTCTTTTTATTTCGCACCCTAAAAAGCGGCGTTTGCAAGATATACACATGATTTTTCTTTACCAGATCGGGAAAGAATTGCAGAAAGAAAGTCAACAGCAGTAAACGGATATGCATGCCATCGGTATCGGCATCGGTAGCTATGATTACTTTGTTATATCGAAGCCCATCCATGCCATCTTCGATATTCAAAGCGGCTTGAAGCAGATTGAATTCTTCGTTTTCGTACACAATCTTTTTGGTCAACCCAAAACAATTCAATGGTTTCCCGCGAAGGCTAAACACTGCTTGCACGTTAGGGTCACGACTTTTTGTGATGGAGCCACTAGCCGAATCGCCCTCGGTAATGAAAATACAGGTCTCATCGCGCCGATCTCCTTTGGAATCATTATAATGAATGCGGCAGTCGCGCAATTTTTTATTGTGCAAACTAGCTTTTTTTGCCCGCTCACGCGCCAATTTGGTTACACCTGCAATAGCTTTACGTTCTTTTTCGGATTCGAGAATTTTTTTCTGAATAATATCGGCAGTTTCCAGGTTTTTATGAAGATAATTATCGAGCTCCTTCTTTAGAAAATCACCAATGAATTTACTGATGGAAACCCCGTTGGGCGACATATCTTTCGATCCGAGTTTAGTTTTTGTTTGCGATTCAAATACCGGTTCTTCCACTTTGATACTGATGGCCGCCACCATACCGTTACGAATATCGGCATACTCGAAATTGCGGTTAAAATATTCTTTTATCGTTCGAGCCGAAGCCTCGCGAAAAGCCGAAAGATGCGTTCCTCCCTGCGTGGTATGTTGACCATTTACAAACGAATAATGCTCCTCACCATATTGGTTGGTATGAGTAATAGCCACCTCGATATCGTCTCCTTGCAAATAGATGATAGGATAAAGTATTTCGGAAGTAAGATTTTCATTGAGCAGGTCTTCCAACCCGTTTTTTGAATAGAATTTGCGTCCGTTAAAATTAATTGTCAAACCGGTATTTAAAAAAACATAGTTTTTCAACAAAGGCTCTATATGTTCTTCGCGATAATGGTAATCGCCAAAAATTTCTTTGTCCGGAGTAAATTCCACCCATGTACCATTGGCTTCAGAAGAGGATATAATATCACTTTCATCTACTACGATTCCCTGCTGATAGAGCACATTTTTCGCTTGTTTATCGCGATAACTTTCTATGAAAAAACGAGAAGAAAGTGCGTTCACAGCCTTAATCCCCACTCCATTTAATCCAACGGATTTCTTAAAAGCTTTGGAATCGTATTTCGCTCCCGTATTCATACGAGAGGAAACATCTTTTACTTTCCCAAGAGGAATGCCCCGACCATAATCACGAACACTTACGGTTGTTCCTTCAACTTTTACCTCAATAGTTTTCCCAAACCCCATCATATATTCGTCGATAGAATTATCGAGCACCTCTTTCAACAAAACATAAATGCCATCGTCGGGCGATGATCCATCGCCCAATTTCCCAATATACATTCCCGGCCGACGACGAATATGCTCCCGCCATTCGAGGGTAATAATATGTTCTTCTTGATAATTCTCTATCGTCGGTTGTAATATATTATCTGTTTCTGTCATATTTCAACTCACCACTATCGGCAAACAGCCAACAGTTTTTTTCTACTAATCTTGAATTCATTTTCAGGTGTTAATCGTCATCACATGCCCTATCACCAAAGACCTACAACTGCTTAATATAAGCTCTTCGGGTTTTATGATGTTTAGCATTTAAATCGGACCATAACGAGCGCACCCTTGTATTCTCTTCCAGTTCGTGATTGCTCTCAGCGACCTCCATTCCCAATCGCCTGGCCGCAGGTATAAATTCGTTGAACAGCAACGCATTCACGCCCTTACCCTGATATTCAGGGTCTACAGCAACCAACAACAAGTCAAGCACTTTATTATCTTTTCCTTTTAGCGCTTTATATAAATGGTACCAGCCGGTAGGCAAGAATTTCCCTTTTGCTTTTTGTAGTGCTTTAGCCATGCTTGGCAATCCAATGCCTACTCCCACCAACTTATGATCTTCCTGACGGAGCACCAACGTTAGAAATTCCAGACGCACCATGGAAATATACATATCCACATAATAATCGATTTGTCTGTCGGTAAGAGGCACAAAACCATAAAGATCTTTATAAGCCCTGTTAACCAACAAAAATATATCACGAGCGTAAGGAAATACATCCTTTTTGTTCCTCAAATGTTTCACCATCAAGCCAAAACGTTTTTTCACCACGTCTGCCATACGGGCATACCTTTCAGGAACTTCCTCCGGAATAGGAATCAAATATTCAAACCAATCCTGATCTTTCACATAACCCATCCGTTCCATATGGTCCTTATAATACGGATAGTTATATATGGTTTCCATCGTACCTATCTGATCAAAACCTTCAATCAACATTCCTTCATGGTCAAGATCGGTAAATCCCAGCGGACCATGTATTTTTTCCATTCCTCTCGAGCGCGCCCATTCTTCGGCAACACCAAAGAGTGTGTCCACTACTTCTTCGTCATCAATAAAATCAACAAAACTGAAACGAGCATTTCGTTCATTCCATATCTCATTCGATTTATAATTGATTATCACGGCAATACGGCCGACAATTACACCGTCACGATAAGCTAAAAAATAGGCTGCGTCGCAATAATCGAAAGCCGGATTTTTTTCGCGGTTCAACGTAGCCATTTCGTCGTATATCAATGGCGGAACAAAATACTCGTTCCCTTCGTATAAATCAATACCGAATTGAACAAACTTTCTGAGGGCTTCTTTCGTGGTTACTTTTCTTATTTCTACTGACATGTCCGTAAGGATATTGTGCGTTATTCTTAGAAGATGAATGCACAAAGATAATGATTTTTTTATTTCCTTACATATTCAAATATTATTATAACTTTGTGCACCCGAGTTTTAAAAATCGCATCAATGAAAGGAATTGTATTGGCAGGGGGGGCAGGAACCCGACTCTATCCCATCACACGGGGAGTATCTAAGCAATTGATCCCCATTTACGACAAACCCATGGTATATTATCCGATATCGGCACTAATGCTTGCAGGGATCAGGGATATTCTCATTATTTCCACACCCGTGGATCTGCCTGCTTTTAAACGACTTTTAGGAGACGGATCAGACTATGGCGTACATTTCACCTACGCCGAACAACCCCGTCCCGAAGGTTTGGCTCAGGCTTTTATTATCGGTGAAAAGTTTATCGGAGGGGATGATGTCTGCCTGATACTTGGCGATAACATTTTTTATGGACACGGCTTCCCCGAGATGATGAAACGTGCTGTAACCGATGCAGAAAAAAATCAATTGGCCACCATTTTCGGCTATTATGTCAATGACCCCGAACGGTACGGAGTAGTGGAATTCGACGAAAACGGCAACGTGTTAAGCATAGAAGAAAAACCCGAAAAACCCAAATCGAATTATGCAGTGGTGGGATTATACTTTTATCCCAACAGTGTGGTGGAAATAGCAAAACAAATCAAACCTTCAACACGAGGAGAACTCGAAATTACCACAGTAAATCAGGAATTTCTAAAAAGAAATCAATTGCATGTTCAGCTCTTCGGACGAGGATTTGCATGGCTCGACACAGGCACGCACGACTCGCTTTCTGAAGCTTCTACCTTCATCGAAGTAATCGAAAAGCGGCAAGGATTAAAAATTGCCTGCCTTGAAGAAATTGCCTGGCGAAACGGATGGATTGACGACAAAAAACTCAGAGAACAAGGCGAAAACATGAAAAAGAATCCTTATGGAAAATATCTGCTTAAATTACTAAAATAAACAGAAACCAATCAGAATAGGATTAACTCCATAAACAAATGGATGGAAAAAAAGAAAATCAAGTAATTTAATGTCAAAATACCAAAAAGATGAAGATGATCGATACTGAAATCGACGCAATAAAAATCATTGAACCACGCATCTTTTATGATGAAAGAGGATATTTTTTCGAATCGTTCGTTGAACAATGGTTTACGGCAAACGTATGCAACACACGTTTTGTACAAGACAACGAATCCCAATCGACCTACGGTGTGTTACGTGGATTGCATTTTCAAAAACCACCCTACGCACAGGCAAAACTAGTAAGAGTGGTAATGGGCAAAGTGCTCGACATCGTTGTAGATATCCGAAAAGAATCACCCACGTTTGGAAAATATGTTGCTGTTGAGCTCAACGATAAAGACAAACGCCAACTTTTTATCCCAAAAGGATTTGCCCATGGCTACATTACGTTGAGCGAGAAAGCCATCTTTCAGTACAAATGCGACAATTACTATGCTCCCCAATCCGAAGGAGGTATTTTGTGGAACGACCCGGCATTAGGCATCGACTGGCGCATTCCGGAAAAAGATATTATCCTTTCGGAAAAAGATAAAAAACATCCTCTTTTGCACGAAATTTAAAACTAAAACAAAATAGGAAAAACCAACAAACACACGATGTGCTTCGTCCCTGACAGGCGTAATCTACGCCAATTGATCTATCCAAATAGATTAGACTCTATAGACTCTATATCGGCTTTTGTGTGACTAATGTGTGACTATAAAGAAAGAAGAGGGTGTCTCAAAAGGGCACTTTCTTTTTTTAGATCAAGCAGCTAAATCAAGGG
>CAYUIY010000028.1:0-23727 GCA_964444915.1 uncultured Dysgonomonadaceae bacterium | reverse complement strand
TACAGTGGGAGTCATCTATATGATGAAACTCGGACATATGGTTGAAGATAAAATGCACGCTCGTTCTATAGGTCCCTACTCCCTTATTACACAGCAACCGTTAGGTGGTAAAGCCCAATTTGGAGGACAGCGTTTTGGAGAAATGGAAGTTTGGGCTCTCGAAGCCTTCGGAGCAGCATATACTCTTCAGGAAATCCTGACCATCAAATCAGACGATGTAGTGGGGCGCTCAAAAGCATATGAAGCTATTGTTAAAGGCGATCCTATGCCGCAACCCGGTATTCCCGAATCGCTAAACGTATTGCTTCATGAGCTTAGAGGATTGGGATTGAGTATCTCTCTTGATTAATTTGTAACTTCGAAAACGGACAGACAATGGAAGAAAGTATTTCTTCTAACCGTTTTCAATTAAAAAATATTGACAACTCTTTATAAACACAACAATATAAATATATGGCATTTAGAAAAGACAATAAAATAAAGAGTAACTTTTCAAAAATTACTATCAGTTTAGCTTCACCCGAAGAAATTCTTGAAAATTCTTATGGTGAAGTGTTGAAACCCGAAACTATCAATTATCGCACTTACAAACCCGAACGTGACGGACTTTTCTGCGAACGTATTTTTGGTCCTGTAAAAGATTATGAATGTCATTGCGGGAAATACAAAAGAATACGTTACAAAGGAATAGTCTGCGACCGATGCGGAGTCGAAGTAACCGAAAAGAAAGTACGAAGAGAACGTACCGGTCACATTCGGTTGGTAGTGCCCGTAGCTCATATCTGGTATTTCAGGACATTGCCCAACAAAATAGGTTATCTGTTGGGAATCTCAACCAAAAAACTTGATTCCATCATCTACTACGAAAGATATGTGGTTATCCAACCCGGTATTTTGGGAGACAAAGTAGAAGAAAATGATCTCCTTACTGAAGATGAATACCTGGAATTGTTGGATTCTTTGCCGAAAGAAAATCAACAATTGGAAGATTCGGATCCCGACAAATTCATTGCAAAAATGGGAGCTGAAGCGATACTGGATCTTCTGGAGCGCATTCATCTTGACAAACTGGCAAATCAGTTGCGTCATCGCGCTAGCACTGATACATCACAGCAACGAAAAAATGAAGCACTAAAAAGACTCCAAGTGGTTGAAGCTTTTAGGAGCTCGAGGCATATCAATAAGCCCGAATGGATGATCATGAAAGTGATCCCCGTCATTCCTCCCGAACTTCGCCCGTTAGTACCCCTAGATGGTGGTCGTTTTGCAACTTCCGATTTAAATGACCTTTATCGTCGGGTAATTATCCGAAACAATCGACTGAAAAGACTTATCGATATCAAAGCTCCTGAAGTGATTCTTCGAAACGAAAAACGAATGCTCCAGGAAGCCGTTGATTCGCTTTTCGATAATTCACGAAAATCCAGTGCAATTAAAACGGAATCAAACCGACCATTGAAATCACTTTCCGACAGTTTGAAAGGAAAACAAGGACGTTTCCGTCAGAACCTATTAGGTAAACGTGTAGATTATTCTGCCCGATCGGTTATTGTAGTCGGTCCCGAACTAAAAATGAACGAATGTGGTT
This sequence comes from uncultured Dysgonomonadaceae bacterium, assembly GCA_964444915.1. Classification (GTDB taxonomy): domain Bacteria; phylum Bacteroidota; class Bacteroidia; order Bacteroidales; family Dysgonomonadaceae; genus Anaerorudis. The sequence continues at coordinate 22,139 of CAYUIY010000028.1, read as the reverse complement.
TGCCCAAAGACATGGCAGCCGAACTATATAAACCGTTCATTATCCGTAAACTTATTGAAAGAGGGATTGTTAAGACCGTAAAATCAGCGAAAAAGATTGTCGATCGCAAAGAACCCGTTGTTTACGATATTCTGGAATATGTAATGAAAGGGCACCCGGTACTGCTAAACCGTGCTCCAACGCTGCACCGTTTGGGTATTCAGGCGTTCCAGCCAAAACTTATCGAAGGAAAGGCTATTCAGCTCCATCCGTTGGCGTGTACTGCATTTAATGCGGATTTCGATGGGGACCAAATGGCCGTTCATCTCCCGTTAGGTAACGAAGCAATTTTGGAATCTCAGCTTCTGATGCTCTCATCGCATAACATTTTAAATCCGGCTAACGGCGCACCTATCACTATCCCATCTCAAGATATGGTTCTTGGCTTGTATTACATTACCAAAATCCGTCCGGGAGCAAAAGGTGAAGGGATGACTTTTTATGGCGAAGAAGAGGCCATTATTGCTTACAACGAAGGAAAAGTAGATATCCACGCGCTGGTAAAAGTGGTCGTTGATGACATAGATGAGAATGAAAATCCAATCCGAAAGATGCACGAAACCACGGTAGGACGAGTTATCACAAACGAATATATTCCAAAAGAGGTAGGTTATGTTAATGAGCTCCTTTCAAAGAAATCGCTTCGCGATATTATTGGCAAAGTAATGAAAAAATGCGGAACAGCTCGCACTGCTCAATGTTTGGATGATATCAAAGATCTCGGTTATAAAATGGCGTTTAAAGGCGGTCTTTCATTTAATCTGGAAGACATTATTATTCCGCCTGAAAAAGAAGAGCTCATTCGTGAGGGATACGCACGGGTCGATCAGATTATGGAAAACTATAATATGGGATTCATAACCTATAACGAACGATACAACCAAATAATAGATACATGGACCCATATCAATTCCAAGTTATCCAATATTCTGATGAAAAGATTGTCAGAAGACGATCAAGGATTCAATTCGGTTTATATGATGTTGGATTCCGGCGCACGCGGTTCACGTGAACAAATTCGGCAGTTATCCAGTATGCGCGGACTGATGGCCAAACCACAAAAAAGTGGTGCCGAAAGTGCTCAAATCATTGAAAACCCTATTCTTGCAAACTTTAAAGAAGGATTATCGGTACTTGAATACTTTATTTCTACTCACGGGGCACGTAAAGGACTCGCCGACACAGCTCTTAAAACAGCCGACGCAGGCTACCTTACCCGCCGTTTAGTAGATGTATCACAGGACGTAATTGTAACAGAAGAAGACTGTGGAACACTCCGAGGATTAGTTGCCACAGAGCTAAAAAACAACGATGAAGTCGTAGCTTCTCTTTATGAACGCATATTGGGACGCATTTCTGTTCATGATGTACAACATCCTTTCACAGGGGAAATTCTGGTTCGATCGGGAGAAGAAATAACCGAAGAAATTGCGAAAAAAATTGAAGAGTCGCCCATCGAACAAGTAGAAATTCGTTCTGTTCTCACATGTGAAGCGCGACGTGGTGTTTGTACAAAATGCTACGGACGCAACCTCGCTAGCGGTCGCCTGGTAGAAAAAGGTGAAGCTGTCGGAGTCATCGCTGCACAATCTATCGGCGAGCCAGGAACTCAGCTTACTCTTCGAACCTTCCACGTGGGTGGTATTGCTTCAAATATAGCAGCCGAAAGTAATATTGTTGCCAAATACGACGGAATACTGGAGTTTGACGAACTTCGTGTAGTCGATCCGCAAGAAACAAATGCTGAAGGCAAACCTTACAAAATAGTGGTAAGCCGCCTAGTAGAGATGCGTATTGTTGATCCGAATACGAAAATCGTATTGCTCTCGCACAATGTACCCTATGGAGCAAAGCTATATTATGGTGAAGGTGACAAAGTACAGAAAGGTGACCTCATCTGCGAATGGGATCCGTTTAATGCCGTTATTATTTCAGAAATGAGCGGAAAAATTCATTTCGAAAATTTCATCGAAAATATTACCTATAAAGTAGAATCAGATGAGCAAACCGGATTAAAAGAAAAAGTGATCATCGAATCACGCGATAAAACAAAAACCCCGTCTGCATACATTGTAAACGAAAATGGAGACATTTTACGTACATACACCTTACCATTAGGTGCTCATATCGTTAAAAATGAAAACGACGAAATCAAAGCGGGCGATATCATAGCAAAGATACCGCGAGCCATAGGCAAAACGGGCGATATTACAGGAGGACTACCTCGCGTAACACAACTTTTTGAAGCACGTAATCCTTCTAATGCTGCTGTCGTTTCTGAAATCGACGGAGAAGTGTCATTTGGAAAAATTAAACGAGGAAATCAAGAAATTTTTGTTACCTCCAAAACAGGAGAAGTTAAAAAATACCTTGTTCCTCTTTCCAAACAGATACTTGTTCAGGAAAACGATTTCGTTCGTGCCGGAATGCCCTTATCTGATGGAGTTATTACCCCTGCAGATATTCTGGCTATTAAAGGACCTACTGCTGTTCAAGAATATATCGTAAACGAAATCCAAGACGTTTATCGTTTGCAGGGCGTAAAAATTAACGATAAACATTTCGAAGTTATTGTCCGTCAAATGATGCGCAAAGTTGAAATCGTTGATCCGGGAGATACACGATTTTTAGAAAAGCAATTGGTCGACAAGAACGAATTGATGGAAGAGAATGATCGTATTTGGGGTAAAAAAGTAATTGTTGATCCGGGTGACTCTCAAATATTTGAGCCGGGACAAATTGTAACTGCACGCAAACTTCGCGATGAAAACAGTTCGTTGAAACGCCGCGACCTAAAGCCTGTAAAAGCAAGGGATGCAATTCCTGCAACGGCAAATCAAGTTTTACAAGGGATTACACGTGCAGCATTGCAAACCAATAGCTTTATGTCTGCAGCATCGTTCCAAGAAACTACTAAAGTGCTTAGTGAAGCAGCAATAAATGGAAAAGAAGATACCTTGGAAGGATTAAAAGAAAACGTTATATGTGGTCACCGTATACCTGCTGGTACAGGTCAGCGTGAATTCGAAAAGATTATCGTTGGATCGAAAGAAGATTTTGAAAAAATGAGCGCATCAACACATTCACGTATTTTTGAAAAGGTAACAAAAGAAGAAGAAGAAGAATAAATCTCTATTCATGTAAAAAGCTACTCGTATCGAGTAGCTTTTTTTATTATCATGGACACTTGTTCAATCATTATCATCGGAATTGGTTTAGCGATGGATTGTTTTGCCGTATCGGTAAGTAAAGGCATATGTGTAAAAAAATTATGCCTCATCCCTACATTGGTAATGGCTTTTCTGTTTGGTTTTTTTCAGGCAGCAATGCCTCTTATAGGTTACTTTGCAGGACTTAACTTTACGGAAATCATAAAAAAAAGTGATCACTGGGTGGCATTTGGTCTATTGGCCCTCATTGGTGGAAAAATGCTGTTCGAAGGAATAAGACAACAGAATACGGAATGTCAATCCGAAATAAATCCATTTAGTTTTATAAAACTCATTTCACTAGCATTAGCTACAAGTATCGATGCACTGGCAACAGGTATTATATTTGTTCCCTATCCACAAATTATCTGGAAGAGTGTCGCAATAATTGGGTCGATCAGCTTTATATTTTCACTCTCAGGAGTAATAATAGGAATTCGCATAGGAAAAGGCTTTCATTTGAAAGTAGAAATTCTAGGAGGTCTCATTTTAATCGGCATTGGACTTAAGATTTTACTTGAACACACGTTAAGTGTTTAATTCCTAGAGAAATAAGATGAACAGCGTAAACACTCCCAGTCTATTAAAGACATTAAAAGATAAAACAAAGGTTTCACTAATATCAATCAGTAAACTATTTTATTTCATCGAAACCTTTACCATAAACGCCGATAACAGAAGCTTGACTAACAAAAGCATTATCGTCGATTGTTTTTACAATACGAAAAATAGAATTGGACTCGCTTCGTTTTGCAATTACCAGTAACACTTTCTGTGGCTGTTTTGAATACCATCCAATACCATCAAGTACAGTACATCCCCGATGAAGTTGTAAATTTATCTGAGTAGCTATCTCATCATATTTCGAAGAAAAAATAAAAAATTGTACCGATTGACGTATGCCGTTGAGTGCCCAATCTAGTGAAGTAGCCATTACAGCAATGATAATAATGCCATAAACGATTGTCTCTATACTATGAAAAATGAGATAAGAAGAAGATACGATAGCCAAATCGATCAACAACATGGTTCTTCCCGGCGTAATATTACGATATTTATTGATGATCATTACAATAATATCGGTTCCTCCTGTACTGCCGTTTACTGACAACACCAATCCTATACCCACTCCACACATAATTGCCCCAATTAATCCGGCAATAAGCGGTTCATTCGCCATAATGGGCTCCCAAGAAAAACCTTCGAACATTCCAATGAAAAATGCCAAAGAAGTAACCCCTATAATTGTTTTTATCAAAAATTCCGTTCCAAGAATTCGAAACGAAATCAACAGAAGAATAGTATTTAAAATTAAAACCGAAGCGGAGACAGGAAAATTAAATGCATAATTCAATAATACTCCCACGCCCGTAAGCCCCCCGGTCACAAACTTATGAGGCATAATAAACTGAGTTATACCCAGAGCATACATAAAAGTTCCCGCAAAAATGGTAAAAAAATCTTTTACATAAAACTTTTTAGAAGTATATTGAAGCTGCTTCCCCATATCACATCAGATAACGACATTTACAATTTTTCCGGGAACAATAATAATTTTTCGCGGCGTTTTCCCATTAAGCCATTTTTGAGAATTGGGGTGTTCCAAAACCAATTTCTCGATTTCTTCGCGAGGTGCATCTGCACGAAAATCAAGCGTAAAACGCGTTTTCCCATTAAAAGAAATTGCATACGATAACACATCCTCTTTCAGATACTCCTCCTTATATGTTGGCCATTGAGCATCAAAAATGGTAGTTTCATTACCCAATTTGTGCCACAATTCTTCAGAAATATGAGGTGCAAACGGAGAAAGACAAATCGTTAGATCGGTTAAAATTGATTTTTTATTACACTTCAAAGAAGTTAATTCGTTCACACAAATCATAAATGCAGAAACCGCTGTATTAAACGAAAAATTTTCAATATCGAACGTAACCTTTTTGATGAGTTTGTGCAACGACTTCAACTCTTCTTTTGATGGTTCGTCATCAGTTACGGTAAACTCACCTTTAGTAAAAAACAAATTCCAAAACTTGCGCAAAAAACGATAAACTCCGTCAATCCCATTTGTATCCCATGGTGTAGACTGTTCAATAGGGCCAAGAAACATCTCATAAAGACGCAACGTATCGGCTCCGTATTTTTTTACAATATCATCCGGATTTATTACGTTGAACATCGATTTAGACATTTTTTCCACTGCCCATCCGCAGATATATTTCCCATCTTCAAGAATAAATTCGGCATCTTTGTATTCGGGGCTCCAGTTGCGAAAAGCTTCTATGTCGAGAACATCGTTATGCACTATATTGATATCAACATGGATAGGCATCGTGTCATACTGATCTTTCAAATTGAAAGAAACAAAAGTATTGGTGTTTTTTATTCGATATACAAAATTACTCCGCCCCTGAATCATTCCCTGGTTAATCAGTTTTTGGAAGGGCTCATCCACGCACGATACTCCAAGGTCAAAAAGAAATTTGTTCCAGAAACGACTGTAAATAAGGTGACCCGTAGCATGTTCGGTCCCTCCGATGTATAGATCGACATTCCTCCAATATTCAACTACTTCTTTTGAAACCAAAGCTTCATCATTATGAGGATCCATATACCGAAGGTAGTAGGCCGATGATCCGGCAAAGCCAGGCATAGTAAAAACTTCAAGAGGATAGCCCTCTTCTGTTTTCCAATTTTTAGCCCTTGCTAAAGGAGGCTCTCCGGTTTCGGTAGGAAGAAATTTATCGATTTCAGGGAGTTCAAGAGGTAATTTACTCTCATCAAGTGTATAAGGCATACCATCTTTGTAATAAACAGGGAATGGTTCACCCCAATAACGTTGGCGTGAAAAAATAGCATCACGCAAACGGTAATTCACTTTACGGTATCCTATCCCCCGTCGCTCTATTTCTTCAATGGCAGCAGAAATGGCTTCGTTCACTGTAAGGCCGTTCAGAAAGTCGGAATTTATCATAATACCCTCTTTGGCATCGAAACTCTCTTCCGACACATCGCATCCCTCAATCAAAGGAATAATAGGTAAATTGAATTGCTTAGCAAAAGCATAATCTCGACTATCATGAGCAGGTACTGCCATAATGGCCCCTGTACCATATCCTGCCAAAACATAATCTGAAATCCATATAGGTAACAACTCTTTTGTAAAAGGGTGTATGGCATAAGAACCCGAAAAGACACCACTCACCGTTTTATCAGCTATCCGTTCACGCTCGGTTCTCTTTTTTGTTTTTTCCAAATAAGCATCAACCGCCTCACGATATTCGTCTGTTACAAGTTGCTCAACCAGTTCGCTCTCGGGAGCCAACACCATAAACGTAACACCAAAAATGGTATCCGGACGCGTTGTAAACACATCGAAAGAAACACCGTTCTGGGTGTTGAAATGCACTACTGCGCCTTCGGAACGACCAATCCAATTGCGTTGCGTTTCTTTCAAAGAATCAGTCCAATCTATTTTATCAAGACCATCCAGCAGCCGCTGAGCATAAGCTGAAACACGCAAACACCACTGACGCATCTTTTTCTGCTCTACCGGATACCCCCCACGAATAGAAAAACCTTCACTCACCTCATCATTAGCCAGCACTGTTCCCAATTGCGGACACCAATTCACCATGGTATCTCCTAAATAGGCAATACGATAGTTCATCAATATCTCCTGTTGTTCCTTTTCCGATTTTGCCTTCCATTCCTCTGCAGTAAAATGCAATTCTCTGGTTCCCTCGGCATGAATATCTTCTGAGCCCCTTTCCTCAAAGTGTTTTACCAGTTTTTCAATAGGTTCTGCTCGCCGCAATTCGGTATCGTAATAATGATGAAACATTTTGATGAATGCCCACTGCGTCCATTTGTAATAGTTGGGATCGCATGTTATCACTTCTCGACTCCAATCATACGAAAAACCGATTTTATCCAATTGTTCGCGATAACGGGCAATATTTTTGTAGGTCGTAATGGCAGGATGCTGTCCGGTTTGTATAGCATACTGTTCGGCCGGCAATCCAAAAGCATCAAAACCCATGGGATGCAACACATTGAAACCTTGAAGTCGTTTATATCTTGCTACAATATCCGAAGCAATATAGCCAAGCGGATGTCCCACGTGTAGTCCTGCTCCTGAGGGATAAGGAAACATATCCAACACATAATATTTTGGCTTCGTAGGATCTTCTGTTACTTTATATGTTTGATGATCAATCCAATATTGTTGCCATCGTTTTTCGATTTCTTCAAAGTTATAATCCATTCCTTCTTATTATTAAAAAACGTTGCAAAGATAATGAATTAATTAGGAATGAACAATCAAAAAAATATTTACTTAACAATCTCTAAATCCGAACTTTAATTAACGACACTTAACGCAATTTTTTGGCTGAAAAAAGAACAATACTATTATCTTTGTTCTAACTATGAGGAATTTTATTTACATATTGCTAGTGATAATAGGGGTGCTTTTGCCTTTATCTTTGAAAGCACAGTATCATTATGCCGATCATGCAAATAAAGGAGGTGGATCCCATGGTTCTACCATTTACTTGATGCCAAATGTCTACCCTGCTGTTTTAATCGGAGGCGATACAGTAGCATGTATGACTTTGCGGGAATTTGTCAAATATTCTCCTCTTCGTTTTAAATCTCAAAGAGAAGTAATTCAATATAATAAACTGATTCGGGATGTAAAGAAAACGCTCCCTTACGCCAAAGAGATAGCGCACATCATTATCGAAACTTATGAATATATGGAAACGCTCCCAACGGAAAAAGCAAGACAAAAACACCTGGAAGCGATGGAAAAATATCTTTACGACACCTATAAACCTCATATGAGTAAATTAACTCGTTCACAAGGTCAACTACTTATAAAATTGGTCGACAGAGAAACAAACACTTCAGCATACGGCATTATCGATGCTTTCATGGGAAGTTTTAAGGCGTGGACCTACAACGTATTTGCAAAACTATTTGGGAATAGTTTGAAAGTAAGGTATGACCCCTATGGAAAAGATCGATTAACCGAGCGGGCCTGTGTGCTGGTTGAACAAGGAGCGATTTAAACATCGCTCTTTTTTGTAATTTCAAAAACACAAAAAATCCTTTTTATCTTCCTACTATTTTCAGTATCTTCATAGCAACTATTTTCAAACATTACACATGGATTACAAATCACTGCGACTAACCGATTGGCTACCCACTACAAAAAAAGAAATAAAAATGCGGGGGTGGGATTATGTTGACGTAATTTTGTTTTCGGGTGATGCCTATATCGATCACCCTGCATTTGGAGCAGCAGTCATAGGAAGACTGCTCGAAAAAGAAGGTTTACGTGTTGCCATTGTTCCTCAACCCAATTGGCGCGATGATTTACGTGATTTTAAAAAACTAGGCATACCTCGATTATTTTTCGCCATCTCGGCCGGCGCCATGGATTCCATGATGAATCGCTATACCGCAAATAAGCGTCTTAGATCAAACGACGCATATACACCCGACGAACGTCCTGATATGCGCCCCAATAGGACCACCATTGTTTATGCCAATATCCTCAAGGATCTTTATCCTAATGTACCTATCGTAATCGGAGGAATCGAGGCATCTCTTCGCCGCATTACCCACTACGACTACTGGGATGATCGGTTACATAAAACTATTCTTGCCGACTCCGGTGCAGATCTTTTAATTTACGGAATGGGCGAACAACCCCTAAAACAACTCGTCAAAGAGATAAAAAACGGCAAAAGAATAAACGAAGTTTACGATATTCCCCAAACGGCCTTTCTTGTTCCTAAAAATTCTGTCCCATCCAGTCCATTTGCAGAAGAAAAGCGTCTTTTTTCTCACGAAGAATGCCTATACGACAAGCGAAAACAAGCACAGAACTTTCGCGTGGTAGAAGAACAATCCAACCGCTTGTATGCTGCCCGCCTTTTGCAAGATGTAGACGATAAAACACTTGTTGTAAACCCGCCATTTTTACCGATGACGGAAGAAGAAATTGACACATCGTTCGACCTCCCCTACACCCGCTTGCCTCATCCCAAATACAAAGGAAAACATATTCCGGCCTACGAAATGATCAAATTTTCGGTAAATCTGCATCGCGGTTGTTTTGGCGGATGCGCTTTCTGCACCATTTCGGCACATCAAGGAAAATTTATTGCCTCACGATCCAAACGCTCCATCCTCAACGAAGTAAAAAAAATTACAGAAATGCCCGATTTTAAAGGCTACATCAGTGATCTCGGCGGTCCATCGGCAAACATGTATCGCATGAAAGGAAAAGATTCTTCCCTTTGCGAAAAATGTAAAAAGCCCTCCTGCATCTTTCCGAAAATTTGCTTTAATCTAAACACCGATCATTCCGCTTTGTTAGAAATTTATCATGCAGTAAATAATGTAGCCGGAGTTAAAAAGGCGTTCATCAGCAGCGGCATTCGTTACGATATGCTCTTGCACAAAAGCAACAATGAACAAACCGATCGAGCCGCAAAAAACTATATAGAGGAACTGATTACTCGTCACGTTTCGGGAAGATTAAAAGTAGCACCTGAACACACATCGGACAATGTATTACAGATTATGCGAAAGCCTTCGTTCGAGCAGTTCATCCAATTTAAAAAAATCTTTGACTCAATAAATCAGAAGCATCACTTAAATCAGCAACTTATACCCTATTTTATCTCCTCACACCCCGGTTGTACCCTCTTGGATATGGCAGAATTGGCAGCAACCATCAAAAACCTAAAGTTAAAACCCGAACAAGTACAAGATTTTACACCTTCACCTATGACATTGGCAACCGAAATTTATTATACCGGTTATCACCCTTATACCCTTGAACCAATATATACTGCTCGAACAAAAAAAGAAAAAAATGCCCAACACCGATTCTTTTTCTGGCATCAACCCTCAAACAAACCGGTTATAATTTCAGAATTGAAGCAAATTCAACGTTCGGACTTAATTAAAAAAATCTATCCAAAAGGTTAATAAAAACTAAATCTTATAAATTCCCTTTTCCCCATGCAGCGTTTTCCCGTTTTTTCCATCTTATTAATTAGAAGTTAGCGCGAAAAAACGATTGATCTATGAAAAATTATTTTGTTTCCTCTATTGTGGCAATTGCTATATTTTTTACTGCTTTTTCCTGTAATGATAGCAGCTCCGGTAATTATCTGTTTGACATTGCTACCGTTGAAGTTCAAGATGACGAAACTTTTGTTCTCAGATTAGATAATGGGGCACGACTATGGCCTCTGGCTTCGGATGTACGTTACGCAGGTAAAAATGGACAACGTGTTTTTGTAAACTACACCATCCTTTCCGAAAAAGGAAACAGCTACGATTATTCAATCCAAATAAACGACATTTGGGATATTCTCACCAAAAGCCCCCTCCTTCTTACGGCTGAAAATGCCGATAGTATAGGCAACGATCCTGTAAAAATAAACAGCATATGGGTGGGAAGCGATTTCCTGAATGTAGATTTCTTTTTCAACTATGGAGGAATAAAGCCTCATGCTATTAATTTAGTAAAAAATACCGTTGTTACCCCACCTGATGATGGGAAAATCCATTTGGAATTCAGGCACAATTCTTATCAAAGCACAAATACGCGCCTTTATGAAGGTTTAGTGTGCTTTGACCTGAGATCACTGAGAGTACCAACGGTCGACTCAGTTCAATTGACAATTAAAGTAAAAGACTGGGAAGGAGAAAAAACATTCAATTTAGTTTACCGCTATAACGACACTGCGCCTAAGAGTGCAAAAAGCGGAAAACATATTTATACGATTTCATCAAACGAATACTATTAATAAAAATCATACCGATTAGTTCTATTTCTTATATGACTTTTGATTTTCCAAAAACCGGCAAAACCCTGTGAAGTGTATTGCCGGTTGATTTTTTTTAAATCCATATAAATCATGTTACAAAACATATAAAATAATTTTATATTTATAATCAAACCCTTTACTTTTGATTTCAGATAAGTTCAGCACAGTAATTGTTATGGGTTTAAAATTTAATCACAGCAGCACCAAGGTCCAACAAATGGCCAATTTTATCGAACAATCCATAATCGTGAACGAATATAAGGTGGGAGAAAAGTTGCCATCAATAAATTTTTTAAGCCAAAAATATTGTGTCTCGCGCGACACGGTTTTCAAGGCTTTGATGATATTAAAAAAGAAAGGAATTATCGATTCTATCCAGGGGAAAAACTATTACGTTCTGGACCAGTCAACCCATATCTTTTTACTGCTCGATGAATTCACGCCATTCAAAGAAGCATTATATAATAGCCTGGTCAAGAAACTTCCGGAAAATTTCACGGTAGATTTATGGTTTCATCAATATAACGAAAATTTATTCAATACGATTATTAATGAAGCATGCGGAAAATACAACCGCTATATTGTAATGAATTACGATAACGAAAAATTTTCCGAAGTTCTGAAAAAAATCGACAAGGATCGCCTGTTGCTGCTCGATTTCGGCAAATTCGACAAAAAAGATTATTCGTACGTATGCCAAGACTTCGATGAAAGTTTCTATCATGCGCTCGAATCGTTAAAAAAAGAATTGTCGAAATATAAAAAACTGATATTCGTTTTTAACAAGCAGCATAAACATCCGCAAAGCAGCAAAATCTATTTTTCAAGATTTTGTACTGACAACGGACTCGATTTCGAAATCATCGACAAAATAACGGAAACAACCCCTGTTCAGCAGAATTGTTGTTATCTTGTCATTAAACAAACAGATGTGGTTGAAATTGTCAAGCGGGCGAAGTCAAATAATATGAAGATGGGAAAAAATTTTGGTCTTCTCGCATACAACGAAAATCCATTCTACGAAGTCATCGGCGATGGTGTGAGCAGCATCAGCATCGATTTCAAGCTGATGGGAAGCATAGCAGCAGATTTTGCTCTGACGGGGAAAAAAATTCAACTTTATCTGCCAACACATGTATACCGCAGAAATTCAGTCTGACCAAAGACATGTTTTACTTTTCCTAAAGTAGGACAAATTCAATATCAGGTTTCGGCAAAGTGCCAAAAACCGGAATAAATGTACAATTAAAATACAACAACAATGGAAAAATATCCGAAAATCGGTATCCGCCCCACGATAGACGGGCGTCAGGGAGGTGTGAGGGAAAGCCTCGAAGAAAAAACAATGAGTCTGGCAAAAGGCGTAGCCGAACTCATCAGTTCCAATCTGAAAAACGGCGACGGGAGTCCCGTTGAATGTGTTATTGCCGACACTACCATCGGCCGCGTCGGAGAAAGTGCCGCCTGTGCCGAAAAATTCGAACGCGAAGGGGTGGGTTCTACTATCACTGTAACCGCCAGTTGGTGCTACGGAACAGAAACCATGGACATGAATCCTCATTATCCGAAAGCCGTTTGGGGATTTAATGGGACGGAACGCCCGGGTGCTGTTTACCTGGCAGCTGTTCTGGCAGCTCATGCACAAAAAGGATTACCCGCTTTCGGTATTTATGGACACGATGTTCAGGACATTGACGATAATTCGATTCCCGAAGACGTTGCGGAAAAGATTCTTCGTTTTGCCCGTGCAGCTCAAGCAACAGCTACCCTGAGAGGAAAATCGTATCTTTCCATCGGCAGTGTATCGATGGGTATCGCCGGATCGATTGTCAATCACGATTTCTTTCAAAAATACCTGGGTATGCGAAACGAATCAGTAGAATCCATTGAAATTATCCGTCGCATGAAAGAAGGGATATACGATCACGAAGAGTTCGAAAAAGCAATGGCATGGACAGAAAAATACTGCAAAGTGAACGAAGGAACAGATTACAACCGTCCTGAAAAGCAAAAAAGTCGTGCCGAAAAAGACAAAGACTGGGAGTTTGTGGTAAAAATGACCCTCATTATCCGCGACCTCATGAAAGGCAATCCCAAACTCAGGGAAATGGGGTTCAAAGAAGAAGCCATCGGGCACAATGCCATCCTAGCCGGATTTCAGGGGCAACGCCAATGGACCGACTTCCTGCCTAATGGCGACTTCAGTGAAACCATCTTAAACAGCTCATTCGACTGGAACGGCATACGAGAAGCCTATCTCTTGGCCACAGAAAACGATTCACTGAACGGCGTCGCCATGCTGTTCAATCATTTACTAACCAATAAAGCACAAATCTTTTCCGATGTTCGCACTTATTGGAGCCCGCAAGCTGTTAAACGCGTTACCGGAAAGGAACTTACAGGATTAGCAGCTAATGGGGTTATCCATCTTATCAATTCGGGAGCAACCACACTCGACGGCACCGGTCGGCAGACATTAAACGGGCAACCGGCCATGAAAGAACCATGGAACATCACTCAAGAAGAAGTGGAAGCCTGTCTGGCCGCCACTACCTGGTCGCCTGCCGATCGCGATTATTTTCGTGGAGGAGGTTTTTCGTCCACGTTCCTGACACGCGGCGGAATGCCTGTCACGATGTCGCGAGTAAACATTGTGGACGGATTAGGCCCCGTTTTACAGCTGGCTGAAGGCTGGACGGTGGATCTCGATCCCGAAGTGCACGATATACTCAACAAACGTACCGATAAAACCTGGCCTACCACATGGTTTGCACCCCGTCTCACAGGCAAAGGGGCCTTCAAAGACGTTTATTCGGTGATGAACAATTGGGGTGCCAATCACGGAGCCATCAGTTACGGACACATTGGTCAAGATTTGATTACTTTGGCTTCGATTCTCCGCATCCCCGTATGCATGCATAACGTAGAAGAGAGCGCTATTTTCCGTCCGTCGGCATGGAACGCTTTCGGGATGGAAAAAGAGGGAGCCGATTTTCGTGCATGCAAAAATTTCGGACCAATTTATAAATAAGTAAACCCAGCATGTAAACCAAAGAAAAAAGAAATCGGTAAGACGGCATTCAGCAATGGCATAACAAATAAAAGCCCATAGACTGAATGTCGTTTACCTGCAAATATTAACAAGAAATGGAAAAAGTAAAACAACCCCTTCTCAAGAAAAACAGTGAGAACTTTCTTGTTCCTTTTATCCTTGTCACCTGCTGTTTTGCATTGTGGGGATTTGCCAACGATATCACCAACCCTATGGTAAAAGCATTTTCCAAAATTTTCCGGATGAGTGTGACCGAGGGAGCATTGGTACAAATGGCATTCTATGGAGGATATTTTGCAATGGCATTCCCTGCTGCCATATTTATCAGAAAATACTCTTATAAAGCAGGTATCTTGATGGGATTGGGATTATATGCCATCGGTGCATTTTTATTCTTCCCCGCAAAAATATCGGGAAATTACTATCCATTTCTTTTGGCTTACTTCATTCTCACTTGCGGATTGTCGTTTCTCGAAACCAGTGCCAACCCTTATATTTTAACAATGGGACCGGAAGAAACGGCCACACGACGACTCAATCTGGCACAATCGTTCAATCCGTTGGGATCACTGGCCGGAATGTATGTGGCAATGAATTTTATTCAAGCCCGGCTAAACCCCATAAGTACAACAGAACGGGCAGCGCTAGGTGAAGTTGAATTTGAAGCACTGAAACAATCCGATCTATCCATTCTCATTCATCCTTATCTTGCCATAGGAGGAATTGTAGCTTTCATGTTTATCGTTATTCTGTTGACAAAGATGCCTGAAAATGGAGACTCATCGAAAGAAATCAATTTTTTCCCCACATTAAAGCGAATATTCTCTATTCCCAATTACCGACAAGGCGTAATTGCCCAATTTTTTTATGTGGGAGCACAAATCATGTGCTGGACATTCATCATTCAGTACGGAACACGCGTTTTCATGGCGCAAGGTATGGAAGAACAAGCAGCCGAAGTACTGTCGCAAAAATACAATATTCTGGCTATGATTATTTTCTGCACCAGTCGGTTCATTTGCACCTACCTGCTCAAATTCTTTAATCCGGGGAAATTGCTTCGCACACTGGCCATTGCGGGCGGCATTTTTACACTTGGCGTCATCTTTTTTCAGGATATTCACGGACTTTACTGTCTGGTAGCTGTATCGGCATGCATGTCGCTTATGTTCCCAACCATTTACGGCATTGCCTTGAAAGGGATGGGCGAAGATGCCAAATTTGGTGCTGCCGGCCTGATTATGGCCATTTTGGGCGGTTCGATATTACCACCACTCCAAGCATCCATCATCGATCGGGGCACTATAGGTAAATCATTCCCTGCTGTTAATGCATCGTTTATTCTACCGCTCATCTGCTTCATGGTTGTAGCCTGGTATGGAAGTCAAGCCTATAAGAGAAGTAAAAATCCACAAACAACACTAACCATTAATTAAGAAACTACTCAAAATGAAAAAATATCATTATCGCATTCGAACACTAATTTTGATTGTGACTTGCAACGTACTGATTTCGTGTCAATCGAAAAAAGATGTGGCACCTCCGGCACCGGTATTGCCTGTGCCGTCTGAAAATCAACTAGCATGGCACGAAATGGAAACAAATGCTTTCATTCATTTTACCATCAACACTTTCACCGGTCGCGAATGGGGATACGGAGATGAAAGCCCAACATTGTTCAATCCTTCGGCCTTAAATGTCGATCAATGGATTTCAACCCTCAAGGAAACCGGATTTAAAGGTGTAATTCTAACCTGCAAGCATCACGACGGTTTTTGCCTGTGGCCATCGAAATATACAGAACATTCCATAAAAAACAGTCCGTATAAAAACGGGAAAGGCAACATCGTGAAAGAAGTAAGCGATGCATGCCAAAAATATAACCTGAAATTCGGGGTTTATCTCTCACCGTGGGACAGAAACCACAAAGATTACGGGAAACCTGCTTATATCACTTATTATAGAAATCAACTCAAGGAATTGTTTACCGATTACGGCCCTGTTTTCGAAATGTGGTTCGATGGAGCCAACGGTGGAGACGGATATTATGGAGGGGCAAGAGAAACCCGCAAAATAGACAGCAGAACCTATTACGACTGGCCAACTACGTTGAATTTAATACGCAGCATACAGCCACAAGTCCTTTTCTTTAGCGATTCCGGACCTGATATCAGATGGGTGGGAAACGAACAAGGATGTGCTGGTGAAACCAACTGGAATACCCTCACTCCCGATACACTCTATCCAGGGAAGCCGGGAATCAGCGATTTATTGAAAACAGGATCCATTGACGGCACAAAATGGATTCCTGCCGAAGCAGATGTATCCATCAGACCGGGATGGTTTTACCATTCGGAAGAGGATAAGCTGGTGAAAACACCGGAACAACTTTTCAATATTTATTTGACGTCGGTAGGCCGAGGCGCCGTTCTTTTGCTGAACATTCCACCAGACAGAAGAGGACTGATTCATGAAAACGACGTGAAATCTCTTCGGGGTTTTAAACAACTATTGGATTCCATTTTTGCAAACAACTTGGCAGAAGGAGCTTCGGTAAAAGCATCCGGCTACAGAGGAAAATCGAAAAAATATGCCCCTGTAAACTTAACAGACACAAACAAAGAAACCTATTGGGCAACAGACGACAAAGAGGAGACAGGTTGGTTCGAAATCGATTTCGGAAAACCACAGACTGTTTCTTATGTCCTGTTGCAAGAATACATCAAATTGGGTCAAAGGGTAAAATCATTTTCGATAGATGCTTGGAAAGACAATAAATGGCAACAAATTTCCGAAGGAACAACCATCGGTTACAAAAGAATATTGAAAGTTGATCCGGTGATCACACAAAAAATAAGGGTTAATATTCTGGATTCTAAAGCATGCCCGGTTTTGTCTAACGTAGCAGTGTATTGAGATGAAGAAATATTTTTACGCTCTTTTTTTAATTCTGCTTTCGCTTCCGGCATGTGCATCGAAAACCACAAAAAATGATCTTTTATTGCAATATACTTCGCCTGCCGAAATTTGGGAAGCTGCTCTTCCGCTCGGCAACGGACGCATCGGGATGATGCCCGATGGGGGTATTGTTGCGGAACACATCGTTTTGAACGATATCACCATGTGGTCGGGAAGTGAGGACCCGGAGGCATTAAATCGCGAAGCTATTAACCACCTGCCCGAAATTCGTAAATTATTACTCGAAGGCAAAAATCTTGAAGCCCAAAACATCATGTATCAACATTTTCGCTGCGGGGAAAAAGGATCGGCTTTCGGGCAGGCAAAAGATGCCCCGTATGGCTGTTTTCAGATGCTAGGAGATTTGCATATTCGTTATTCATACCCTGAGAGCGGCCTCCCCACCAACTATCGACGAACGCTTTCGCTGAACGATGCGGTTGCTTATACCCGTTTTCAAAAAGGAAACACGCAATACACACGTGAATACTTTGCTTCGTTTACGAACGATATACTGGTAATCCGCCTTACTTCGGATAAGAAAAAGGCCATTGATTTCGAATTGACCCTCACTCGTCCCGAAAGGGCAACGATTTCCGTAAAAAACAATGTCTTGCAAATGGAAGGACAGCTGAACGATGGCTACAATACCGATAAAGGGGTTCGTTACCTTACCAAGGTACAAATCATCAATAAGGGCGGCACACTTTCTTCC
Organism: uncultured Dysgonomonadaceae bacterium; assembly: GCA_964444915.1. Lineage (GTDB taxonomy): Bacteria > Bacteroidota > Bacteroidia > Bacteroidales > Dysgonomonadaceae > Anaerorudis. The sequence goes on along the minus strand of CAYUIY010000028.1, from coordinate 4,310 downwards.
GACGATTTCTCGATATCCCTTGCTAAAGCCGATGAGGCAATCATTTTTATCTCCACTTCTACCGACATGTTGGACAAAAATTATCGGGTTAGTGTGGACAAATCACTTGTAAAAGCCATTGAAACCCCATATAAAAAGCTGAAAAAGGCGCATATCGACAGCTATCGCAGCAAGTTCGACCGCGTGGAACTGAATTTAGGAAAACAAAACAACAAATTGCCTACTGATGAACGTCTGAAAGATTTTCAGCAAAACAACGACCCTTCGTTTGCCGCATTATACTTTCAATTGGGACGATACCTGATGATTAGCGGAACACGCGAAAATTCTCTTCCGCTTAATTTACAGGGGCTGTGGGCTAACACCTTGCAAACGCCATGGAATGGCGACTATCACCTGAATATCAATGTTCAAATGAATTATTGGCCTGCAGAAGTGTGCAATCTTTCAGAGCTGCACAAACCCTTGCTCCATTTCACACAATCGCTTGTCACGTCAGGAACCGCTACCGCAAAAACATTTTATGGAGCCGAAGGTTGGGTGGCTCATGTAATTACCAATCCATGGCGTTTTACCGCACCGGCCGAACATGCATCGTGGGGAGCAACCAACACCGGAGGAGCTTGGTTGTGTCAACATGTATGGGAGCATTACGCTTTCACACAAGACAACGTCTATTTGCAAACCATTTATCCTACACTAAAGGGAGCAGCCGATTTTTTTCTGACCAACATGATAGAAGAACCCACGCATGGATGGCTGGTAACCGCCCCATCGTCATCGCCGGAAAATGCTTTTTACCTTCCGGGAAGCAACGAACCCGTTTATGTATGTATGGGACCGACAATGGACGTGGAAATTATTCACGAATTATTTGACAATGTACTCAAAGCTGCCGAAATCCTCGATATTCGGGATGAAACCGTCGAAAAAATCAAGGCAGCAAAACCCAAACTGCCTCCCTTGCAGATTAGTCCCAAAGGCTACCTGCAGGAATGGTTATACGACTACGAAGAAGCAGATCCGCACCACCGGCACGTTTCGCATTTATATGCTTTATACCCCTCCAATCAGATATCCCCTTACAAAACACCACAATTGGCTGCAGCAGCCCGTAAAACACTGGAACGAAGGGGAGATGGAGGTACCGGTTGGTCGCGCGCATGGAAAATAAGCTTTTGGGCACGACTTCACGATGGGAATAGAGCTTATAAACTCTTGAAAAACCTTCTTCAACCGGCTATCGACAAAAAAACTTCCATGTCTGGACAAGGAAGCGGCACCTATCCCAATCTTTTCTGCGCTCATCCGCCATTTCAAATCGATGGGAACTTTGGAGGAACGGCAGGCATTGCCGAAATGCTTATCCAGAGTCAAGACGGATACATCGAATTGCTCCCTGCGCTTCCCGACAATTGGGCAACCGGCAGTTTCAAAGGCTTGTGTGTCCGCGGCGGAGGAGAAGTAAGCGCACACTGGGAAAACAAACAAGTAACATCCATCACCATTAAATCCCGTGCAAACCGTACCTTCAAAATAAAAATTCCCTCCTATGCCCGGACTATAAAACTAAACAAGAAAAAATACAGCGAACAAGAAGAATACATTTCTCTCCCGATGAAAAAAGGAGACATTGCTGTTATCGCTATCAATTCCGGAAAATAAAAAACTCAAAAATTCAAATGAACATCTCCGAGGGAGGTAAAAATACAAAAAGGAAACTGTTTCAAATTAATTTAAAGAACAGTTTCCTTTTTATCGTTTTGTCAAATTTAAAGAATGATTTCTAACTTTTCAGGAGTAACATTCATGTCAATAATTACCCCATTCTCATCAATCAAATAATTTTTGAACCCCTTGTTCAAACGAAATTTTTTATATATCTCGGAACGAGGTCCTTTTTCGTCGCAAAATTGCGATTCAATTTCGAGCTGATCCCACCGTATCGTCTTTTCAAACACGCTTCTGTTCTCATCAAAAGAAATAGACAAATACGCAATATCCGGATAATTTTCTTTTAAAAAATTGTGCATCCTGATATTCAATGCTCTCGAACAAGCATCGTATGCAGCCCAGAAATTTACAACTACCTTTTTGCCTTTGTACTCGCCTAAATCAAGAACATTTCCCTCGGTATCGTACAACACGATATTCGGAATCCGTTCGCCGGGATAATAACCTATACAAGGTTCACCGGTTTTAATTGATCCTGAGGACATCATAAGCGAAGCTAATGCAAGAAGGCAAAACTTCACATACTTCATAAATTTTTGTTTTAATACATACTGAAATCTTATCATATGCACTATGCAATTGATAAAATTCAATTTTTAAACGATCTTTCGCCAAAGATCATTTGTTAAATTTCGAAGCGCAAAAGTAGGGTACTTTTTACTAAGAAAAAAAAAATCGGATAAAATAATTGTTATTATATGTTAGTATGTGTTTTTTTTGAAAATGATAAATAAATAATATCCAATCATTTATGGAGAAACGGAAAAAAATCCTTCAACAACTTCGGGCGGCGAATCTTTCAATATTACCTTTTTTCTCTTATCAAGCAGATACAAGGCGGGATAAGCTTTGATATCGTACAGATTCTTTTTGGCAATAACCATACCTTGATCATAAGCATGAATCCATTCGGCAGGTAATTGTGGTAGATAATCGAGCCATTCACCAATATTTTCACCGGGATACACGGTTAAAACCGTCAACATGGTTCGGGTTGGCGAATTCATTTTCATAGCACGATTGATAGGCTCGGAATTTACAATTTGTCGAATAACGGCATCGCAAGTGGAACATTCGGGATCGAAAAAAATCATAAGAAGATAATTACTCTTGAGAGAATGCAAACTAAAAGTTTCCCCTGTTGCTAATGCGCAATCGAAATTGGCAGCCTTTTTCCCCACCCGATTCTTCTTTGCCATGCGGAATTGAAATTTGTATTTCGATCGTTCAGCATCAGAAAGCAACGGCGATTTGATCAATTGTTTCAATACCACAAGATATAACTCTTCGTTGCGAAAAGGAGAATTTGGCTCATAAAGATATTTTTCGAAAAGCGAAGTAAAATAAGAATACATCGCCGTATTTTCTTCCATCTTGGTTAATGTATATTGCAACGATTTCTTTGCATCTTCAAATGAAACGTAATTTTGTAGAATGTGAATGTAATCCACAAAAGCCTGCTCTGTAATCTCAGGACGTGAAATGAATCTCTCGTTACTGAAATCAAATCTATCCCAATAATGCATCACCAAAAACCTCCCTCGTTCTTCAGCAGAAGTAATGGCATCGGGAATTTGAGGCAAATGAAAAATATTTTCCGAAACGATTTGCGTGCTCAAGCCGGTTCGTTCGCGTTCGACATCAGATAAAGCTTTCCTGCTCGACGAACAAGCCGTAGCTGCCAAGACAAGAAACAAGAAAAAATATGTATACGGCGACTTCATGCTCTGATCTGCTTATTCTGTTCGATTTTAAAAAGTAAAGATACAAAATTATTCCTAAATCAAAACCCGACACCTTGATTTCAAGACAATCTAGATTTATCCAACACGTGCAGCACGTGCTAAACGTGAAAAAACGATACGCTTTCGGCACGAAAATCTTCGCCCCCTCTCTCAACCTAAGTGTTGTATGCGCGAAACGATGCGCCTTCGGCGGAAACACATCTGCGGGGGCGCCTTACATCCCATCCCCGAGCGATCACTTCTTCCCGATTAAATCCCTTTAAACATCTTTTCAACCGGAGTGTTCGGAGCGTTGTTCGTCTGACAAAGACGAGAGTGAACTCGATGTATATCGTGAACGTACTTTTTAACCAGAGTGTTGCCTATCCGACCCGAAACCGATATTCCGAGCGGGGAGGCCTGTGTTTTTATGCGGCGTCGCTGTAACTCCACCACCTTTTCTCATGCCGATAATTTCGGGCGGGGTTTGCACTTCTTGCTCTGCTGTGGCATAACGTCCTTTTCTGTCGGTGATGGCCGCTGCAACCTGATGTTCTTTTCTTTCGGTGGTGTTTGCTGGCCGGTTGTTCGCTTCTTTTGCTGCCGCTGCGATCCGACGTCCTTTTCTCATGCCGATAATTTCGGGCGGGGTTTGCACTTCTTGCTCTGCTGTGGCATAACGTCCTTTTCTGTCGGTGATGGCCGCTGCAACCTGATGTTCTTTTCTTTCGGTGGTGTTTGCTGGCCGGTTGTTCGCTTCTTTTGCTGCCGCTGCGATCCGACGTCCTTTTTTCATGCCGATAATTTCGGGCGGGGTAAGATTTTTTTGTGGTGTCGTCGCACGCACGAGGT
>CAYUIY010000027.1:0-23753 GCA_964444915.1 uncultured Dysgonomonadaceae bacterium | reverse complement strand
TAAGAAAAATATTCCTTATCGTATTTACGGCGGTCTTTCTTTTTATCAGCGCAAAGAGATTAAAGACATCATTGGTTATTTTCGGTTGATTGTAAATCCGCAGGATGAGGAAGCTTTTCGAAGGGTTATCAATTATCCGGCTCGCGGTATCGGCAATGTTACTGTCGGCAAGATCTCGAATGCAGCACAATCGTATAATACAAGTATGTGGGAAGTACTTTCTAAACCATTGAAATACAACCTAAATGTGAATTCCGGGATGTTGAAAAAACTATCCCATTTTCATGAACTAATTAGCGATTTAATCGCACAAAACGAAAAGCTGAATGCCTTTGAACTAGCGCAACAGGTAATTAAAAAAACAGGTATTGCTACGGAAACTTATCGTGATATGACACCCGAAGGAATGAGTCGCGTGGAAAACATTCAGGAATTGTTGAATGCTATGAATATATTTGTTACTCAGCGACAGGAAGAGGGTAATGATAATATTAGTTTGTCAGATTTTTTGTCGGAAGTTTCGCTCCTGACCGATCAGGACACCGATAGCGATTCGAATTCAGAAAGGGTGACGCTCATGACAGTGCATTCGGCCAAGGGATTGGAGTTCGATCATGTTTTTGTAGTGGGAATGGAAGAGGATCTTTTTCCTGTGGTAATGGCAAAAAACGAGATGCAGGGTTTAGAAGAAGAGCGACGTTTGTTTTATGTGGCTATCACGCGTGCAAAAAAGACATGCACGCTTACTTATGCCAAGAGCCGCTTTAGAAATGGTCGCGTAATTTCAACACGAGAGAGTCGATTTCTGAGCGATATCGATCGTAAATTTCTCTTAACGCACGGAGATATGTCTTCTGATGTTTGTTCGGAACACGGGGATGGTTTTTGGAGCTCATTACGCCATCAAAAGGGCGAGATGGCGAACTTAAGAAATCAAAAACAGGTCTATTCATCACAGCAGGAAAAATTTTCGCCAGTAACACAAACTTCATTTCAGCCCCTATCGAAAGAGGCCGAGGAACTTTGTGAAGGCGACATTATCGAACACGAGCGTTTTGGGCGTGGCGTGGTAACTGAAATAGAGTCTTCGGGGAACGATAAACGAGCATTTGTTGATTTCGATTCTGCAGGGAGAAAACAGCTGTTACTAAAGTTCGCTAAGTTTAAAATCATGAAATAATAAAGCTACAGGAATTGAGCTAGAGCCGGTTTGTTGCAAAAGTTTTTATAAGGCGATCAATGCTTCTTCGAATAGAGTGATTTTTTCTAATCCGTTTTTGTTGACGATATACGTATTTTCTATTCCGACGGCCCCTATATTTGGAAGAACAAATTTGGGCTCGAGAGCAATTGCCATGCCCGGCTGTAAAGTTTCCTTCGATCGGGATGTCAGTACGGGCGGCTCGTTTATTTCCAGTCCCACACCGTGTCCGATGAATTTTGCTTGTTGAACGGTTCCCATGAAGTAAGATTCAAGTCGGTTTTCTCTAACTTTTTTTTCTGCCAATAAATAGAGGTCGGAACAAAGAGTTCCCGGTTTGGCGGTTTCCCAAATTTCGTTATGGATATCAATGGACACCTGATGCGTTTGATAGGCAATCTTCGGCACTTTCCCAATAGCAAAAGTGCGGGTCATGTCGTCCATATAAGGTCGGTAATTACCTGCCATGTCAACCATAAGGGTAATGCCTTCTTTCAATAGCGTTCCGTTTGTCCCTAGAGGCAACAGGGGATTGATGCCGCCTCCACCTAACGCATAATCATATGGAGAGGGTATTTGTGCGTTGTCTCCGGCCAATACGCTCCCCATATAAATATCCATGTTTTCTCCAAATGAACGAAAAATTCCCAAGGAACCTGCTTTTCGCATGATGTATTCCAGTTCGATCTGAAAATCAATATCGGTCATTCCTTGTTGGTATATAGAAGGGATTTGGGAATAAACTTCGGCATGAATTTTTGCACTTTCGCGTATCTGGTTGATTTCAAAGTCTGATTTGATAGCGCGCATTTCGCGCAATTTTTGTGAAATATTGGCGATTTTCGGCATGCTTAATGCAGTTTGCAAACGAATGACGGAGGTATACGACAAAGTGTCGGCTTCCAGAAGCAGACGCCGGGGAGGGGGGAGATTATAGTGGTTGAGCATGTCAGGGATTTGTTCCGGTTTGCGGATATATGCGACGCGATGTCCTTTGATTCCTATCGGACGTTTGATGAAGAGAAAAGGATCACTTTCAGGTAAAATATAAAGATAGCCGTCAAAAATAAAATCGTTCAGATAAAATTGATTGACGGAGCTTGTGATTATACAAGCATCGGCTTGTTGTTCGATAATAACTTGTTGAACTTTTTGTAGTCGAGTTGTTAATTCTTCCTTAGGCGTCGAAATCATTGTGTTTTTATTTTCAAAGGTAATGATAAATCCCATGTGCTAACGCATTATTTTGCATTGTTTTGTGAATTTCAGGATAAAAGCATTATTTTTGTTTAGTAGAAAATGGAATTATTGTTACAGATAGTTATTCATTTAGCAGATAGCAGAAGGACCGGATCCGATGAAGGGGAAAATACTCATAGTAGAAGATGATACGGCATTTGGAAAGATGATGCAAAAATGGTTTGAACGTAACGATTTTTCAGTTCACTGGTGTACGGATATAAAATCGGCTCAGGAAGCTCTTACTCGAAAAGCATATGATGTTGTACTTTCTGACTTGCGTTTACCTGATGGCGATGGTATCATGCTTTTGCAGTGGATGAAAGATCGAAAAATAGATACACCTGTGATTATCCTTACAGGATATGGCGAAGTACAGACTGCCGTGTTAGCAATTAAACTAGGTGCTTTCGATTTTTTGGAAAAACCCGTGAATCCCTCTGTGTTAAAACAAAAAATAGACAGTGTTTTTCAGTATGCCCACGAAGAAAAAAAAGAGTCGGATAAAATAAGCCGCAAGAAAACAAACCACGTAGAAACAGTCAAATCTTCTTTGATCCCTTCTATTGTAAAAGGGAAAAGTCCTTTATTACAAGAAATGTACGAATATATTGCGTTGGTTGCTCCTACGCCGATGTCGGTGATGATTTTAGGGGAAAGTGGTACAGGGAAAGAATACGTAGCACGAATGATTCATGAACAGAGTACTCGTGCGAGGGGACCGTTTGTTGCGGTGGATTGTGGTAGTTTGTCAATGGAACTTGCACCGAGCGAATTGTTTGGGCATAAAAAAGGATCTTTCACTTCTGCGTTGGAAGATAAAACCGGCTTTTTTGTTGAAGCGGAGGGCGGCACCTTGTTCCTCGATGAAGTGGGAAATCTACCTTATGGTGTGCAAATGCAACTGCTCAGAACATTACAGGAAAAGAAAATCAGACCGGTTGGCTCTATGACTGATGTGGATGTAGATGTACGTATTGTTGCTGCTACAAACGAGGATCTTAAAAAAGCTATTTTGAACGGTAAATTCAGAGAAGATTTATACCATCGGTTAAATGAGTTTACAATAAAAGTACCCCCTTTGCGAGAATATCCGGAAGATATTCCTCTGTATGCTGCTCATTTTATTAAAGAGGCGAATATTGAACTCGAACGCAACATTCAATCCATTTCTTCTGAAGCATTGCAACAGTTAAAGCGGTATTCATGGCCGGGTAATTTACGGGAACTGCGCAATGTGATACGCCGGACTGTGTTGTTTACAACAGGCGATACGATTACGACAGTGAATCTTCCTTCTAAGGAGGAGACAAGTAAAGAAATTGAAAAAGAAATGGTCTTGACGATGGATGCCGATGAGGAAAAAGAAAGAATTGTACGCGCTTTAAAAAAAGCGAACGGGAATAAATCATTAGCTGCCCGATTGCTTCAGATTGACCGAAAAACCCTTTATAACAAGATTCGTTTATATAATTTAGATTTATGATTTTTTATTTTTCCCTTCTTGCCCCTTTTTCTCCTCTTTCTTCTCTTTCTCATGAGCAAGATATCTTTTATTAATTTCGTTTGCAAAAAGTCGTAACTCGTGGAGAGTTGTCGAGAGTGCCTCTTTCCATTCCGGGAAGGCGGATTCATCTTGGCCACGGAGTTTATCCATTTTTCGTAATACGACACATAGATGCTCCGCATTTAGCTGGGCAAAAAAAGGATGCATTTTGTGGCATAATTGCTGTGCTCCCTCAAAATTATTTTCTTTAATCATTTTTTCCAATTTGTCGGTGTCTTCATAGGTTGATTTTACAAAGCTGGTAAGTATTTCCTTTATTGTTTCTTCGTCGTTGTCGAATAATGAAGACAGAAGCATGAATTGATCTGTTAAGTTATCTTTTAATGGTGTTTGTTGTTTTTTTGAAAGAATTGTGAAGAGTTTTTTCATGTTGATAGGTTTAGGAATAAGTCCGTTAAACCCTTCCGATATTGCTTTTTCTTCAGTGTAATCATCGTGAGCGGTCATTAGCCATACAGGAATATCCGGATTTATTTTTCGGATGAGTTTAAGAATATCTTTGCCTGTTATTTTTTTGAGTTCCATGTCGGTAAACACAATGTCGTAATTCGAAATGTTTGTAATGTATGGATGAATGTTTGTATTGTCATCGCATAAGGTTATTTGATGCCCCATTTGTTGTAATACTTCTGTTAACATTGTACCGAGTGCTGCATGATCTTCAAAGATCAGGATGTGATGGGAAACCGGTCCAGTATTTTTGTAAGGTGTACTTTTGTCCATCGTAATTGTTTCGGTAATCCGTTTCATTGGTAGTTCTACTGTAACACAGGTCCCCTTGTCTTTTTTCGAGTTTATACGGATAGTTCCGTTGAGCGCTTCGGTAAGTCCTTTCGTTACATACATTCCGAAACCACTTCCTTCCGCTTTGAGCGGATTTTGTATTCTTGAAAAAGGTGTAAAAAGTTTCGGCATATCTTTTTCGTCAATGCCGATGCCGGTGTCGATGATAGTAAAAATTACTTTATCAGCATTGCTCTGTTGTAAGGATAGTTGAACGCTTCCTTCCAACGTATATTTGATAGCATTGGAAAGTAAGTTAGAGAGGATTTGTTTGAGCATGGTGTAATCGGTTTCCACGAAAAAAGGGTTGTTCAGTTGGTTATCGAGTTCTAATAGCAGATTTTTTGTTTCTGCGAAGGGATAAAACATTCCCATAACTTCTTCAATCAATTCTATCAGATTAAAACGTGAAATATGTAATTGCTTCGAATGTTGTTCAAGTCGCGAAAATTCAAGTAGATTGGACAACATGGTTAGAATGTATTTTCCTGAATTTTGAGCCGACTGAATTTGTTGTTTTTTTGTCTCTGATGTTGCATTGGATTTCCATAAATCCATATAACCCATGATAGAAGTAAGAGGTGTTTTTATATCGTGCGACACGGAAAGTAACAATTGGTGGCGGCTTTTCATGAGTTTTTCTGTGAGTTGTTTTTCCTTTATCAAGTCAATACGCGCTTTTTGCCCTTTGTTTAGATCGTTTGCAATAAGCAAGATAAAAGTTAATATTAAAAGTAGAGAAAATACACCTGAAGCAACAGAAAAAATAAAGATTCGTTGGGTAAGCCGACTACTCTCTGAAATTCCATGGTTTGCAGTTTCTATTGTTTCTTGATGAAGCTGCGTAAGCAGTTGTGAGAGTTGAAGCGATATTTCCTGTTCGGAAAAAATGATCTCTTTTACTTGCTTTTCAATTCCTTGCAGCTGATGCGAATAATTCTGCGAAGCTTGTTGAGTGGTTTTTTTCAGATCAGCATATGTTGCTTTATCGACTCCTGATTTTAATGTATCTTCTACGGTTGTGGTTATACTTATGGTGGTGTCCACAGCAGATTGAGGTTTAAATAAATTTTTCAACCGACTCCAAAAATTTTTTTTCTCCTTGACGACAATGGTTGTGCTTTGATTTGTGGCAACAACCGATGAATCCATGATGTTTTCTATTTTTCGATCCAATTCTTTCAATGGGTTTTGTCTTTTGAATTGTTTAGCCAATTGAGAAACAAGAGTATTTTTTTCTCCTAACAATGTATGAATATTTCTAAGCAGCGTATTTTGACTTTTCGAAAGCGAAATGTTCTGTATCTCAACTATTTGCTTGGCAATGTCTGCAGAAAGAGAATCGTATTGCTGTTCGAATATCGGATTAGGGGAGGAAAGATAAGCGTTGGTTATATTCTGAACTTGTTGTATAGAAGATATCAGATGATTGGTTTGCGAAAGTATTTGATACGATCGTGCGATTTCCTTTTCCCGCGCATCGATATCTTTCTTCAAGGTATAGGAATAGATGAAGACGCCGCAAAAATAAAGAATTACTACCAAAAATATCAATCCCATTTTTATTCTGATAGTATGTTCCGGTGTATTGTTTTTTCTCATGTTTAAGACTTCTTTAAAGGTGCTTTTTCACCGATTCTTTTTTCAAATTTACATGATAATTTTCGATTTACGCATGGAACAATAAAAATTTCCTCTTTTACAAATTCGGTTCGCTTTATAACAGGTTCTACAATGAGATAGGGGAAATTTCAAGAAATAATTCCTGTTCTATTCGATAATAGAATTATTCGGACGGAGGGTAAATGTTTTTTAGAAATAAACAGGAGAAGTGTGGAATATTTCCACATTTTCTACATTTTTTCCACACATTTCCACACTTGTGAGATATGAGGGAAAAAGTCTCGTTGTTTTATATATTTCAGTAAATGAGATTTATACAATACATAATAATGGAGTTTGGCATTTTTGTATGCTATTTGAATAAAGATAGGTGAAAAGATAATTTAGTTGTTGATGGCCATCAGCAAACCAATTAAAAAAGTGAATGTTTCACATTTAAAATTTGAAGACAATGAAAAAAGTTATTTTATCAGTAGTATTAATCCTTGGAATAGGGGTAGCAGCAAATGCTCATATTCAGAATCGAGACCAGATTCAACAAGATCAGAAAACGGTGTTGGAACAACAGCCACAGAACGATGGATTTAAAGAGGTGAAATTTGAAGAGTTAAATGAGAAAGTGCAGGCTGCGGTTCGTATAGTAGCAGAAAGTTATGAGATCAATTCACTTCAGTATAACAAAGAGAAGCAGATCACGAAAGTAGAGGCAACTAAAAAGGATGATCAATCAAAGAAAACGTTTTACTTTGATGTTGATGGAAATGAAATAATAATGGATGCTGATCCGATTCAGCCTGAGAAAGTAGAAGAATGGGAAGATGAAGAAGCCAAGTAGAAATTCATGTCATGCAATGCGATCAGGTGACATTGAAAAGCGATAACACTGCCTTGGGCAGGTTAACACAATCTCATTCTCGATAGACAAAAAAGACAATCCGGAGGGAAAATTCTTTTTTGTCGGGTTACCGCTCTCGTTGAGCAATCTTCTGAGGGCGGTTTCTTTATGTGGTCCAAATTTTCCAAGCTTCCAGCGCTTGCAGAAGAAGCATCTCTTCACCGTTTTTTATGGTAGAGCCCTGCGCTTTGCCTTTTTTCAAGAATAATGTTTCTGACGGATTATATACTAGATCATAGAGAAGATGGTGGGGGGTAAGGTATTGATAAGGAATTTTCGGACATTCGTGGATGTTTGGAAAAGTGCCAACGGGTGATGCGTTGATAATAATCTGATAGTCGTTGATTATTTTGGGTGTTAGTTCCTCATAAGTGAATTTATTTTCGCCAGCTGTGCGCGAAACGTATTTCCATTCGATTCCCAAGTCGTTAAGAGCCTGAACAACTGCTTTCGATGCTCCGCCTGTGCCCAGAACAAGCGCTTTTTCGTGGATATCGGATTTAATGAGAGGTTCGATGGATTTTTTAAATCCTGTGTAATCGGTATTATATCCCTTTAAATAGTAATCCTGTTTATCGTTTCGATTTCGATTTCGATTGATTTTGATGACGTTTACTGCTCCAATTTTTTCAGCTTCGGGTGAAAGTTCATCAAGAAAAGGGATCACCTGCTCTTTATACGGGATGGTGACGTTCAACCCCTTTAAATGCGGATTAGACAAAATCACTTCCCAAATTTGCAGGATATCTTCAATTTCAAAGTTGAGGTATTCGGCATCGATGTTTTCCTTTTTGAATTTTTCACTGAAAAATCTTGCTGAGAAAGAGTGTTTAAGGGGAAATCCGATAAGACCGTACGTATTCATTATGATCTTTTTTGCGCCATATACAAACTGCAGATTCCTGCAGTATAGGTTTTGTGTTGAAGGATATGGAAACCGTTTTTTTTAAGTATGTTTAACATTTTTTCTCCCTGAGGAAATGCGCTGATGGATTGGGGTAAATATTGATATGCATTTTTATCTGATGAAATTAAGCGTCCTATGAATGGAATAAAGAATCTGGAATACATGTTGTAGAGCTGTTTCATTGGAAAATGTTGTGGCGTGGAGAGTTCTAGGAATAGGAATATTCCGTTGGTTTTCAAAACACGCCGGATTTCGCAGAATGCTTGATCGATATTTTCGAAGTTTCGCACGCCGAAAGCCACTGTTACTGCATCGAAGATATTGTTAGGGAAATTCATTTCCCTACAATCTTGTTGCTTTAAAGTAATGCTGTTTTCTAGACCTTTAGCTTCGATTTTTTCCTTCCCCATCTCTATCATTTTTTCGGAAATATCGATTCCGATAATTTTATTGGGAGATAAAATCCGTTGCGCTAGAATGGCAAAATCGCCTGTTCCGGTAGCAACATCGAGAATTTGCTGCGGATGATAAGGCTTTAATTTTTTAATAGCGTCCCTTCTCCAGAAATTATCGATCCCCAGAGAAAGAATTCCATTAAGTTTATCGTAAGTAGAGGCAATCGAATTAAACATGCGCTCTACCTGCTTTGTTTTGGGTTCGGATGAATTGTATGGGATCACCTTCTCCGAGTTATAAACCATATTCTCCCATTTTTTTGTCGACAGAATGTTTTTTAATATGCTGTTCGGTTGGTTAGATAATTCATCACATTTCTTTCAATGCGTTCTTCCAAGTTTTTCGTATCGGCTTTTACGAATTTTTCACCAGTAAGAATTTCATAAAGTTCGATATAACGTTCCGATACTTGATTGCAAAATTCTTCGGTCATTTCGGGGATTTTTTGTCCGGGTTGTCCTTGAAAACCGTTTTCAATCAGCCATTGGCGAACAAATTCTTTTGATAGCTGCTTGGGATCTTCATCTTTTTCGAAACATTCGCGATAGCTGTCGCTATAAAAATAACGGGATGAATCCGGAGTATGTATTTCGTCGATCAGATAAATTTTACCATTCTTTTTACCAAATTCGTATTTAGTGTCCACAAGAATTAATCCTTTTTCGGCAGCCATTTCTGTTCCTCTTTGAAATAACGCGTAGGTGTATTGTTCAATTTGTTCGTATTCTTCTTTGCTTACCAATTCTTGTGCAATGATTTCTTCTTTGGAGATGTTTTCGTCGTGACCTTCGGCTGCTTTGGTTGTAGGAGTGATAATAGGGGTATCGAATTTCTGATTTTTTTTCATTCCGTCGGGCAGAGGAACACCACAAAGAGATCGTGCGCCTTTTTTGTATTCGCGCCAAGCGCTTCCGGTAAGATAGCCTCGAATAACCATTTCCACTTTATAAGGTTCACAGCGTATGCCCACAGTAACCATTGGATCGGGCGATGCCGTTTTCCAATTGGGAACGATATCGGAAGTTGCATCCAGAAATTTGTTGGCAATCTGATTTAACACCTGTCCTTTATAGGGAATCCCTTTTGGAAGAATAACATCGAATGCCGAGATGCGGTCGGTTACGATCATGACCAATATATCGTTATTAATAGTGTACACATCGCGTACTTTACCGTGATAAACAGCGGTTTGTCCCGGGAAATGATAATTTGTTTTAATTAATGTATTCTTCATATTCTTGTTTCATTTGTTTTTTGGGGAGAAGTTCTCAACTAAATTTTTATTTTGAATGTCTATTTTCTTCTTTATGGGTGTCCGGAAAAATTTTTCTTGCTTCGTCTTTTTCACTTTTTTCGTATGCTTCCACTATATGTTGTACCAGCTGGTGGCGAACGATATCTTTTTTGTTGAATTCTACAGTAGATATACCTTTTATACCCTGCAATACTTTCATCGCATGAATTAATCCCGAGGGCTGTGAATACGGCAAATCAATCTGGGTTATATCGCCCGTCACGATCATTTTTGCGTTTAACCCCAAACGTGTTAAAAACATTTTGATTTGCTGTTTGGTGGTGTTTTGCGCTTCATCCAGGATGATGACTGCATCATTGAGGGTGCGGCCCCGCATAAAAGCTAACGGTGCAATTTGAATGACTTTGTTCTCAATGTATTCTTTCAATTTCGATGAAGGAAGCATATCTTCTAAAGCGTCGTACAATGGTTGCAGATAGGGGTCTATTTTTTCTTTCATATCCCCTGGTAGGAATCCGAGTTTTTCTCCGGCTTCAACTGCCGGACGGCTGAGGATGATCTTGCGAACCTGTTTGTTTTTTAGTGACCTGACGGCTAGAGCTATTGCGGTATATGTTTTTCCCGATCCTGCGGGACCGATAGCAAAAACCAAGTCATTTTTTTCAAAAGCTTTTACGAGTTTCTGCTGGTTGGGCGTTCGAGCGACAATGGGTTTTCCACCAATTCCGTGAATAATCAGGTTGTCTTGAGCAGAGACAGTTGGTGTTTTCCCTTTTACAATATCGAGAATATCTTCTTCTCTAAGGATGTTCATCTCGATACTGAACTTTTCTAATTTATGGATACTATCTTCGAAACGGATAATTTCTTCTTCATCACCAATAACTTTGATAACATTTCCCCGCGCTACGATCCGAAGTTTAGGAAATAATGTTTTCATTAATTGAATATTACAGTTGTTTATTCCGAGAAAAACAACGGGATCAACATTTTCGAGGATAATTATTTTTTCAATCATTAAAATAGTTAGAAATTCAGTTTAAATTGGTAAGGACGGTTTTCTTCGCCTTCTATGTAATTAATAAAAGCTTGATTAATCAGTCGATTACCGCCGGGTGTGGGGTAATTTCCCGAGAAATACCAGTCGCCACTATGATCGGGGCATGCTTTATGCAGATTTTCAATGGTTTGATACACGATTTTAACTTCTGCTTTTGTTTCTTCCGGCTTGAGCATTTGAGCTATTTTATCTGAAAGCTCTTCTTCAGTGAAAGGTTCATAAATTTCCTTCACATAATTCACAATTTCTTCTTTTTTCTTGTCCTTTTGAGCCAGTGATTTTTGATAAACTTCATCTATTACATGCTGCATATCACGCTCTTTGAGCAATTTTATTGCCGCTCTAAATGCAATAAATTCACTTAAACGCGACATATCGATTCCGTAATAGTCGGGATAACGAATTTGTGGCGATGATGAAACAATAACGATTTTGGAGGGATCAAGTCTGTCTAGAATTTTTATGATGCTTTGTTTCAATGTTGTTCCTCGCACAATGCTATCATCGATAATTACCAACTTGTCTTTATTTCGATTCAATGAGCCGTAAGTAATGTCGTAGACGTGGGCGGCTAAATCGTTGCGAGTATTACCCTCGGCAATAAAAGTGCGAAGCTTAATATCTTTAATGGCCACTTTTTCTGCACGTACACGCCGTGAGAGAATTTGCTCTATTTCATCTTTAGTCAACGAAGCACCTTTTTCGGCAAGGAGTTGTGCTTTTTCTCGGTTGAAATGTTTTTCCAACGCTTCCATCATGCCAAAAAATGCCACTTCGGCCGTATTGGGGATAAAGGAAAAGACGGTGTTATCGAAATCGTGATCGATAGCGTTTAATATTTGGGGTATAAGTAATTCTCCTAATTTTTTTCGTTCGCGATAAATATCGTAATCGGAGCCGCGCGAAAAATAAATGCGTTCAAAAGAACAGGGTGTGATTTTCTCTTTTTTTTCAATAATTTGTGGTAATGAAATTTTTCCGTTCCTTTTCACGATTAATGCTTGACCTGGCTCCAGCTCATGAACATCGTCCTTGGTGAGATTAAATGTTGTTTGAATAACCGGTCGTTCCGAAGCTACTACCGCAACTTCATCATCATAATAATAGAATGCCGGTCGGATTCCCCATGGGTCGCGTAAGGCGAAAGCATCGCCACATCCGATAAGTCCACTTATTACATAACCGCCGTCCCATATTTTACTTGCTCGTTTCAATAAAAACGGTATATCTAGTTGCTCTTCAATTAAGTAACTGATCTTTTGTCCGTTTAATCCTTTTTTATCGATATGATCGTATTGGTATTGAACTTCTCTATCCAGATAATGACCCAGCGATTCGAGAATAATGAACGTGTCGGCATAATCACGAGGGTGCTGTCCTTCAGCAAGGAGTTGTTCAAACATTTCATCGACGTTGGTCATATTGAAATTTCCCGCCAGGGCAAGACTCCTTGATGCCCAATTGTTTCGTCGCAATAGTGGATGCAAATATGCTGATCCGCTTTTCCCCGCAGTACTATATCGTAAATGCCCGAGGAAAAGTTCTGCTGCAAAGGGAACGCTTTTCTTTACAAATGAAATATCTTTTAATTTTTGTGGCGCAAATTGGCTAAATGTTTCATGTATCTTTCCGAATATTTCATCGATAGCCCCTGAGCCGGTAGCTCTTTCTCTGAAAATAAACTCATTACCTGCAGAGGCTTCCAACTTTACCGCAGCAAGTCCTGCTCCTTCTTGCCCGCGATTGTGTTGTTTTTCCATTAATAAATAGAGCTTATCGAGTCCATACTGCCACGACCCATATTTATTGTAATAATAATCGAGGGGCTTAAGCAGTCGGATCATTGCGATGCCGCATTCATGTTTAATAGTATCTGTCATGTGTACAACTTCCCGAATTAGACTACAAATTTAATTCTATTTTACAGAAAAACAGGCATTCTTTGCGATTAAAATTTTAAAAGAACGTTACTTTTTGTTTCCATCTTTTTCTGAAAGACTGTTTTTCTTTGTACTTTTGTGAAGCCAATAGCAGTGAATGCTCCGCTGTTGTCTAAAAGTCACACCAATTATTTTAATGATAAATCGATTAAATTATGACTGTAAAACCTTTTAAGTATCAAGAGCCTTTTCCTTTGGCTAAAGATGATACCGAATATTATTTATTAACAAAAGATTACGTATCGGTTTCGAATTTCGAAGGAAAAGAGATATTAAAAATCGATCCGGAAGGGCTTACTCTACTTGCACAGCAGGCGTTCCGTGATGTAGAATTTTTGCTTCGCTCAGAGCACCATAAACAGGTAGCCAAGATTTTAGACGATCCGGAAGCGAGCGAGAATGATAAGTTTGTGGCGTTGACTTTCCTGCGTAATGCAGAGGTTTCGGCAAAAGGGGTTCTTCCATTCTGTCAGGATACGGGAACAGCAATTATCATTGGTAAAAAAGGGCAACAAGTTTGGACAGAAGGCGATGATGCCGAGGCTCTGTCAAGGGGCGTTTATAATACGTTTGTAAATGAAAATTTTCGTTATTCGCAGAATGCGCCATTGACAATGTATGAAGAGGTGAACACAAATTGCAATCTTCCTGCACAAATTGATTTGTATGCAGTACCGGGAGATAAATATGAATTTCTTTGCGTTGCAAAGGGTGGGGGATCGGCTAACAAGACTTTTTTATATCAGGAAACGAAAGCATTGCTCAGACCCGATAAATTGGAGTGTTTTTTGATTGAAAAAATGAAAACATTGGGTACTACTGCGTGTCCACCATATCATATTGCTTTTGTGGTGGGAGGAACATCGGCCGAAGCCAATTTGGCAGCCGTAAAACTGGCATCGGCAAAATATTATGATAATCTTCCTTCTGTTGGCAACGAATGGGGGCAGGCATTCCGTGATTACGAATTGGAAGAAAAACTGAAAAAAGCATCCGAGAAATTGGGCCTAGGTGCTCAATTCGGCGGCAAATATTTTGCACATGATGTGCGGGTTATTCGTTTGCCGCGTCATGCTGCGTCGTGTCCGGTGGGAATGGGTGTTTCGTGTTCGGCTGACCGTAACATTAAGGCTAAAATCACGAAGGAAGGGATATGGCTTGAGAAATTGGAGGATAATCCCGGTCGGTTTATTCCGGAAAAATATCGTCAAGCCGGAGATGCAGGAGGTGTCAAGATAGACCTAAATCGTCCCATAAAAGAAGTTTTGGCAGAATTGAGTAAATACCCTGTATCAACTCGCTTATCGTTGAATGGTACTGTTATTGTAGCTCGCGATATTGCTCATGCAAAACTTAAAGAACGATTGGATAGAGGTGAAGATTTGCCTCAGTATTTTAAAGATCATCCAGTTTTTTATGCGGGTCCGGCGAAAACACCTCCGGGATATATTTCGGGTTCGATGGGACCTACTACTTCTAATCGGATGGATCCTTATGTGGAAGAGTTTCAATCACGTGGAGGAAGTTTGATTATGATTGGGAAGGGAAATCGCAGTCAAGAAGTAGTGGAGGCATGCAAAAAATACGGGGGCTTCTATCTTGGAAGTATAGGTGGACCTGCCGCTATTTTGGCTCAGAATCATATTAAAAAATTAGAATGTGTGGAGTATCCCGAACTTGGGATGGAAGCAATTTGGAAAGTTGAAGTGGAAGATTTTCCTGCATTTATTTTGATAGACGATAAGGGCAATGATTTTTTCAAGATAGTACAAACAACAAAATGTCCTTATGGGAATTGAAAAGTGTAATGCATAATAAATAATTAAAAAAGAGCAATGTTTTATACGTTGCTCTTTTTTAAATTTTACGTATCCTTACCCCTCTTACAAAATGAGATTCCCCCTTTTCTAAAATCAAATCGGCACGAAAACGGGTGGGTAGGATGTTTTGTCTTAGATTGGGAAGATTGATTTCGTTCCAAATTTTATTGGCGAATTCTACTAATTCCTCTTCGGAGTAGGATGCATAGCGATGGAAATAGGATTCGGGATTCTGAAATGCTGTTTCCTGAAGTTTTTTAAAACGTTCTATATACCATTTGCGCAGATCTTTCTCTGTGGCATCTACATAAATGGAAAAATCGAAAAAATCGGATACAAAAACTTTGTGTCGCGATTTTTTATTTATCGTAACCTGCAGAATATTAATACCTTCTACGATCAGAATGTCGGGTCTTTCTATTACTTGTACCCGATTGGGTATCACATCGTAATACAGATGTGAATATACGGGAGCTTCCAGAACTTCGCGTCCCGATTTTACAGCAGAGAGAAACGATACCAACTGTTTAGCATCGTAACTTTCGGGGAACCCTTTTTTATTGAAAATTCCACGTCGTTCGAGTTCCGCATTGGGATACAAAAATCCATCGGTTGTGATGAGTTCTACTTTGGGATTTTCGGGGGTCATAGAAAGTAATTTCTGTAGTACGCGTGCAGTAGTGCTTTTCCCTGCTGCAACGCTTCCTGCTATGCCGATAATATAGGGCATACGGCGACTTGTATTGTCGAAGAATTGGTCGCGTTCATTATGGAGGTTGCGATAGTGTGTAATGTGTATCTGTAGGAGCCGTACCATTGGAAGATATATATCTTCAATTTCCTGGATGGTAAGGGGTTCGTTGAGTGCTTGCAGTTTGGTTACGTCAATATCGGAAACCGGGAACATGGGATGTTCTTCGAGTTTGCTCCATTCATCGCGCGAGAAACTTCTAAAGGGTGAGTATGTAACCTCGTAGGGTTGTTTGCTCATTTTATTTATTTTGTACCGCAAATTTACATGATATTTTTTAATTTATGTACTGAGGAATGAAAAATCGAATTGCAGAGGCGTTTTCTTCATGTTTTATAAAAAAGTAGTTGTTGTGGAATGAATGGATAAAAAAACCGATAAACATAAATTGTTTACCGGCTCTTTACTTCTTTTTACCTTAATACCCGGACTTTGTATATTTCCTTACATCATTTCAATGCTGCGTTTGATGAAATCGCTCAGAGCTTCTCCTTTCAACATGCTGTTAGAAAGTAATGCAAGGTCTATCATTTGTTTCAATTTTTTATTTTCTGAAGCATATTGAAGAAGTTCTTCTTTTTCTTTTCCTGTTGTTTCGCTAACAATTTCCTTGATGAGCGGATGTTGTGTGTTGATCACTACCTGATAAATATCAGGCATTTCTCCATAGAACGACATTCCCGGCTGTATGGCAGACATTTCTTTCATTCGACGCGAGAATTCGTCTTGTGTGATTTGAATAGGCTTGCTACTTTCTTCCAATGCTTTAAATTCGATGACAAAATCCGTTTTGTCCATCTTTGGTAATTGCGATTTCACTACTTCGCTCAGCGCTTCTTTTTCCTTATCGGTGAGTTCAACTTTTGCCGTTTCTTCTTTTTCTATGAGGTGTTCAATTGTATCGCTATCCACCCGTACGAAACGGGTTTTATCGAATTTATGTTCAATGAGTCCCATCCATGGAATATCCAGTTGCCCGTCCATCAGTAATACATCGTATCCTTTTTCTTTTGCTGCATCGATGAAGGCATACTGATCGTCCTTATTGGTGGCATATAGGTAAACCAGTGTGCCGTTTTTGTCGGTTTGATTGTTTTTTATCAGTGTTTTATATTCATCTAGCGTAAAATATTTTCCATCGATGTTTTTCAGCAAGCAGAATTTGAGAGCTCTTTCGTAAAATTTTTCATCTGTCAACATCCCATATTGGATAAACAATTTGAGCCCGTCCCATTTTTCTTCAAATTGAGCGCGATCTTTTTTGAAGATTTCTTCCAACTTGTCGGCAACTTTTTTGGTAATATGGTTGGATATTTTCTTTACATTTTTATCACTCTGCAGATAGGAACGGGAAACGTTTAACGGGATATCGGGTGAATCGATGACGCCATGAAGCAAAGTTAAAAATTCGGGCACGATACCTTCTACCGAATCGGTAACAAACACTTGATTGCAATATAATTGGATTTTGTTCTTTTGCAAATCGATATTGCTTTTTATGCGCGGAAAGTACAAAATTCCCGTCAGATGAAATGGGTAATCCACGTTGAGATGAATCCAAAACAAAGGCTCATCGAATGTCATCGGATAAAGTTCGTGGTAAAAGTTCAGATAATCTTCATCTGTCAATTCCGATGGTTTTCGCTTCCATAAGGGATTGGGATTGTTAATAACGTTGTCTTCATCTGTTTCAACATATTTTCCGTCTTTCCATTCCTTTTTTTTGCCGAAAACAATGGGGATAGGCAAAAAGCGACAGTATTTTTTTAACAGGAATTCAATTTTTTCTTCTTCTAGAAATTCTTTGTGTTCATCGTCAATGTATAAAATAATGTCTGTTCCTCTATCGGTTTTTTGGGCTTCTTCTATTTTATAATCGGGCGTACCTTCGCACGACCATTTAACGGCCGGTGCATCTTCTTTGTACGACTTGGTAATGATCTCTACTTTTTTGGAAACCATAAAGGTTGAATAAAAACCCAATCCGAAATGACCAATGATAGCATTTGCACTGTCTTTATATTTGTCCAGAAATTCATTGGCAGATGACAGGGCTATCTGATTGATGTATTTATCGAGTTCTTCTGCTGTCATACCGATTCCACGATCGGAAATAGTCAAGGTTTTTGCTTTTTTGTCAATAGAAACCCGTATGGAAAGATCACCGAGCTCTCCTTTGAATTCCCCTTTATCGGCCAATGTTTTCAGTTTTTGAGTGGCATCTATTGCATTGGAGATTACTTCACGTAAAAATATTTCGTGATCACTGTATAAGTATTTTTTGATGATGGGGAATATATTTTCTGTCGTTACCCCTATTTGTCCTTCCTTTTGCATATACCTTCTTTTTTTAATAAGATTATTCTATATCGGGATGAGCAAATAATGTGCCATTTTGTCATTGCTTAAGGAGTAAAATATTTTCATCTCCTTAAAACTGCCCTATTGTCCGATTTGAATAACAATTTCGAAATATTTTCGTGATCTATTTCTATTTATAGATATAGATAAAATCAATTGGATATATAGGATAAATTCTTGTGTTTTTAATGCTTTATGTATCAGAAAATCAGAGGATAATATATTCCATTATTCCCCTTAACACTATTTAATTATATAAAGTAGGGAATTCTTGTGTTTTTGAAAAATATATTTTTAACTTTGTTATGGGTGAAAGTGGAAAGATTTTTGATTATCTATATACCGTAATCCTCTTAACACACAAAAAAGATTCTTATGAAAGCAAATGATTCTTTCGAAAACAGACTCCTTGGGTTGCAGGATAACATGTTTAATTTTGCATTAACACTAACCTCCAATAGAGAAGAAGCAAGAGATTTAATGCAGGAAACAACACTTCGTGTGTTGGATAACAAGGAGAAATATTATGAAAATATAAACTTTAAAGGATGGGTTTTTACCATCATGCATAATATTTTTGTCAATAACTACCGTAAAATAGTCAGAAGCCAGACTATTATTGATAAAACGGAGAATTTATATCATTTAAACTTACCTCAAGATTCAGGATTTGACACGCCGGAAGGTGCTTACACTATTAAAGAAATTAATACGGCAAT
This sequence comes from uncultured Dysgonomonadaceae bacterium, assembly GCA_964444915.1. Taxonomy (GTDB): domain Bacteria; phylum Bacteroidota; class Bacteroidia; order Bacteroidales; family Dysgonomonadaceae; genus Anaerorudis. The sequence goes on along the minus strand of CAYUIY010000027.1, from coordinate 5,176 downwards.
CAACAGTTTTACCGATGAATATAAAATTCCTTTTTCAATGCATCTTGCGGGATATAAGTATGAAGAAATTGCTCAGCATTTGGGACTTCCTATTGGAACTGTAAAGAGTAGGATTTTCTTTGCACGGAAACGTTTACGTGAAATGTTGAAAGATTTTAGATAAAAAAGGTGTCAATATAAATCTTGCAACAAAAGGGCGTTCAAAAATTTTTGGACGCCCTTTTGTTTGTTGAATAATAATCAGTTATTTATTTGCAGTTCGGTCTTTTCCTTCTTGATGGTAAAATTTTTAGGATTCTTTACTTTTTGTTTTAGTAAAGCAATGTCCAATACTTCTTTTACGTCATTGACATAATGAAATTTAAGTCCTTTAAGGTAGGAGGGTTTAATTTCCTCTACATCTTTTTTGTTGTCTGCACTTAAAATAATTTCTTTGATTCCGGCACGTTTGGCAGCCAGAATTTTTTCTTTGATACCGCCAACCGGCAGCACTTTTCCTCGCAATGTAATTTCTCCTGTCATGGCTAGATTGGCTTTTACTTTCCGTTGAGTGTATGCCGAAGCAAGCGAGGTGATCATTGTTATTCCTGCTGAAGGTCCGTCTTTTGGAATAGCTCCTTCCGGAACATGAATGTGAGTGTTCCAGTTTTCGAAAACTTCCGGCTCGATGCCCAATTCTTCGGCATGTGAACGAATATATTCCATTGCCAACATAGCCGATTCTTTCATTACATCACCCAAATTACCGGTTATGGTGAGTTTCGATCCTTTCCCTCTACTTAGCGAGCTTTCAACAAACAAAATTTCTCCGCCTACGGCTGTCCATGCCAGTCCGGTTACGACACCGGCATATTCGTTGCCTTGATAACTTTCTTTGGTATAGGGTTCCACGCCGAGGTATTCTTTTAAATCGCTAATTTGCAGTTCTTTGGGATATTCTTGGTTGTCGGCTATTTTTCGGGCTATTTTTCGTAGAATTTTTGCAATCTGCTTTTCCAATTCCCGCACGCCGGATTCACGCGTATAATTTTCGATTATTTTTTCCAGCGTATTTTTGGGGATATTGAAAGCATCTCGAGGAATGCCATGATTATCTAATTCTTTTGGAAGAAGATGGCGTGAGGCTATTTCGATTTTTTCTTCGGTGATATATCCGCCTACGTTAATCAGTTCCATCCTGTCCAAAAGAGGTTGGGGAATAGTGTTTAGGTTGTTGGCTGTGGCAATGAAAAGAACTTTTGACAGATCGTAATCGATGGAAAGATAATTGTCGTGAAATGCCGAATTTTGTTCGGGATCTAGCACCTCAAGCAGTGCAGAAGCCGGGTCGCCACGAAAATCGCTACCGATCTTGTCTATTTCATCCAATACAAAAACAGGATTGGAGGACTCGGCTTTTTGAATATTTTGAATGATTCTGCCGGGAATAGCACCAATATAGGTGCGGCGATGGCCTCTGATTTCAGCCTCGTCATGCAATCCTCCAAGAGAAATACGAACATATTTACGGTTCAGGGCTTCGGCTATGGATTTCCCCAGGGAAGTTTTTCCTACTCCGGGAGGGCCGTACAAGCAGAGAATGGGCGATTTCATATCTCCTTTGAGCTTTAGGACTGCTAAGTGCTCAATAATACGTTCTTTTACTTTTTCCATTCCGAAATGATCGCGATCGAGAATTTTTTGAGCATTTTTTAAATCAAAATTGTCCTGTGTATATTCATTCCAAGGCAATTCCACAATGGTTTGCACGTATCCGTATTGTACCGAATAATCGGGCGACTGAGGATTCAATCGTTCCAGTTTTTTTACTTCTTTTTCGAATATTTCAGCAACCTCTGCACTCCATTTTTTTCCTTTTGCTTTTTTCCGGAATTCATCGATTTCAATTTGTTGAACATTACCGCCTAGCTCTTCCTGAATCGTTTTGAGTTGCTGTTGCAGGTAGTATTCTTTTTGTTGCTGGTTCAGGTCTTCGCGCGTTTTCATCTGAATATTCATTTTCAACTCCAATATTTGCATTTCGCGATTCAGGATCATCAATAGGCGATAGGCTTGTTCTTTTTCGTTATCGATATTCAGTAATTCTTGTTTTTCGCGACTGTCGATGGGCAGATTGGTAGCACAATAGCTTACCAGCATATCCAAGAAAGCTTCATTGTTTAATGTTTGCAACAGTTCTTTGGGCGGTTCACCTAGTAGCTGCAACATTTGTATCATTGTGTCGCGTATGGAATCGAGGATGGCTATATATTCTTTGTCGTCTTTTGAGACAGAAACAGATTCTTTTATTTTATATTTTGCTTTAAAAAAAGGTTCGGTTTCTACCATTTCATTCCATTCGAATCGCTTTTTTGCTTGAATGATAATGCTGAGATTATTGTTAGCCAGTTCAATAACCCTCATTACTTCGGCAATAACGCCAACGCGATACAAATCTTCCGGTTCAGGATTTTCGATATCGCCGTCTTTCTGACATACCAAGCCAATATAACGTTGTTTTTTACCCAGCGACTTAATGAGTTTCAATGATTTTTCCCTACCCACTGAGATAGGAAGTCTACTTCCTGGAAAAATAACGGTATTTCGTAAAGGTAAAATGGGTATCGTATCAGGCAGAAACGAATTGTCTATATCTTTGTTGTTGTCCATAAAATCGTCGGTAATAAATGAAATAAAATCGGGATCCATTTCTTCGGAATCGTAACTATATATTTTTTTATGAAACATAATTTATCTATTTCGATATTTCGTAATATTTTTGTTTTCTTTCTTTACAAAAAGAAGAGGTTTTTCCATCATACTAATGCAAACAAAAATAGGGCTATTTTGTTTTATATGTACAATAAACTATCCAAAATCCATGCCAAATAGATGATTTTAGACCATGTTAAGTTCTAGTTTTCGTTTTAAAAGGTTTACAGTTTGTCACGATCGATGTGCCATGAAGGTGGGGACGGATGGAGTATTATTGGGGGCGTGGACTTCGGTAAATCAATGCAAAAATATTTTGGATGTAGGAACAGGTTCGGGATTGATTGCCTTGATGCTCGCCCAACGAAATGGATTAGCCGCTATAACTGCTATTGATGTGGATGTTGATGCTGTTGCTCAAGCAAAAGAGAATGCGATAGCATCGCCTTTCAAAGATCGGATTGAAGTAAAAAACATTTCTTTTCAAGATTTTGTGAAGCAAACTTCTACTGAGTTTGATTGTATTGTTTGTAATCCTCCGTTTTTTGTGAATTCGTTGTTGTCGCCCGATAAACGCCGCAATGAGGCGCGTCATGCTCTTTTACTCCCAATCGAAGAATTGCTTTTTTTGAGTAGGAAGATAATTTCATTGCATGGGAAACTTGCTTTAGTTTATCCTTTTGAAAGAAAGCGTTTTTTGGATGAATTGATTCAAGAAACAGGATGGTATATTCATCGTCAGACCGATGTGTATTCCACACCCGATAGTTTGCCGAAGCGGTTATTACTGGAATTGTCGTTAGTTCCATCCGCTGACAGCGTGATTCATAATCATTTGGTGATTGAAACGCAAAGGCATCATTATTCGGAAGAGTTTGTTCAGTTGGCAAAAGATTTTTACCTCTATTTGTAATTGTAGAATGAGTAAATGATTTGGATAATGCATAAAATAACTCTGTAAAATTCACATTACAATTTATATAACCTTTTAATTTTCGCAGATATGATTAAAATAACCGTAATTGGTGCAGGAAATGGCGGACAAGCACTTGCAGGGTATTTGGCCATGAAAGGTTTTGATGTTGCACTTTTCAACAGATCAAGAAGAAGAATATATCCTATCATCGAGTCACATAAAATCAAAATTGAAGGACAGGTAGAGGGAGAATACGAAGTGTCTTTTGCAACAACAAAAATTGACGAAGCAATAAAAGGGAGAAAGCTTATTATGGTTGTCGTGCCGGCTTTCGCCCATAAAGAAATTGCAGAAAGGATGGCTCCTTTTTTAGAAGACGGGCAGATTGTTGTTCTGAATCCGGGCAGAACAGGAGGTGCATTGGAGTTTTACAATACATTGAAAAGGAAGGGTGTAAAGAAGGATGTTATTGTTGCTGAAGCACAGACTTTTATTTTCGCTTCCCGAATGTCAAATCCGGGTGTTACGCGAATTTTCAGAATAAAAAATGCTGTACCGGTTTCAGCTCTTCCGGCTTCAAGAAATTCCGAATTGGCCGAAACATTGTTGGAGGTGATGCCTGAATTTGATATTGTTAAAAACATCCTCTATACGAGTTTTAATAACATAGGTGTGGTTCTACATCCCGCAACCTTAATTTTGAACGCTGCACGGGTGGAAACCACTGCGGGTAAATTTGAATTTTATTTTGAAGGTATTTCTCCTTCTGTTGCTAAAGTGCTTGAAAAAATTGATGAAGAAAGATGTCAAGTGATGAAGCTTTTTAATGTCCAGCCGATGACTGTTAAAGAATGGTTGAGCTATGCCTACGATGTCAGCGGTCAAAATTTATACCAGGCTATTCGCAATAACGAAGGTTACCGGGGAATATATGCACCAACCAGTCTCAATAATCGTTATCTTCTTGAAGATGTACCCATGAGTTTGGTTCCAATTTCATCTTTTGGAAAAGAGTTTGGGGTAGAAACCGGTGTCATCGATTCGATGATTACCATAGCTAATGCGATGTTGGACGGGAACTTTTGGGAAAGAGGCAGAACGGTTGAAGATTTGGGATTGAAAGGGTGGAGCATAGAAAAAATAATAAAATTCGTTGAGGAGGGGGAAGAATGAAAAAAATTTTAGGTGCTTCTATTGGAAGTGATGTACATGTTGCCGGGCTTTTGAATTTTTTGGAACTTGCAAAAAAGGAAGGATATGAAACAGTTAATTTGGGTGCGGCTGTGCCGATAAGTCGAGTGATTGAAAACATAAAAAAAGAAAAGCCGAGCATTGTGGCATTAAGTTATCGATTGGGTGCTGTTGCTTTGTCGACGCTATTGGATGAATTTTCTAAAGAAATAGCAAAAATAGGCATCGATGATAAAATTGATTTTATTTTTGGAGGAACAACAGAAACTTCCGAAATTGCAGCTCAATCGGGCATTTTTAAAAAAATATTCGATGGGTCAGAAGAAGAAGAGGATGTTGTTCTTTTTTTAAGAGGGCAAATGAAATATCGTGAAAAGC
>CAYUIY010000026.1:0-23900 GCA_964444915.1 uncultured Dysgonomonadaceae bacterium | reverse complement strand
GGATAATGACATTTTTATACGTTTCATTTCCGGTCAAACGCAATCCGTTCCCAAAACTACATCCAATTATAAATCCTATATCGTGGTGATTTGTAAGGTATTTTACAGAATCCAATCCTTCTGTGAATTTTTCTCCCCACGATCTCCATTTTTCATCACCTGTCAATTCATACAGGTACCACAAACTCCCCGGGAAGAACCCTGACGTCCAACCGCGAGGATTGACATATCGTATTTCGCCATCAATAAATGTATGAGGATAAAGCAGTTTCCCCGTTTTTTCTATAAGATTTGTCTGTAATGTGTATTGTTCTGCCGCAAACTTTATATTTTCATCGATAAATTTGCTTTGATTTTCACATTGGCATATAGGTATGCTGAAAAACAACAATAAAAAAGACAACAAAGCGGAGTGTTTCATATTATTATAATCTATTTTAAAAGTAAATGTTTTCTACAATTCCATCCCGATTCCCTTGGCTTTCTCCTCCAGGAGGATCTCCTTCAGAAAACGCACAACCAACGGATTGTCGACGGCAACATTGTCGTACTCGCCCCGGTCGTGCATCATGTCGTAAAGCTGATCCTCCGGTGCGTTCCCTTAAAAGTTTTTCTCATCATTATAATTATAAGGGTACAATACTAAATTTATAATTCCCTTTTGCTTTTTTATCTTTTGCAACCAATATTAGTCTGTAAACAACACTTCCCCATGTTCCGGATAAACGAGGGTCATCTAATATAATTTCTTCAATTTCAGGTATAAATTGTTCTTTGGAATAGGAAAGTTGAATTTGTTTCTCGTTAATTTCGAAAATAACCTTTCCCGGTAAAGAAACATCAGGCTTTATAATACTCATGAAATTTATTTTGTTGAATTCATGAACTTTTTTCAAAACAAATTTATCTTCTATTTCCAATCCTCCTCGAATGTTAAGTGTGTATGTTCTTCTCCAAAATTCAATATCTGCATCCTGAGGATAAGCCTGTGATATATCCAAAGAAAATTGATTTTTCGATTCTTTATACTTTACATCTTTTGATCGATAATTTACACCATCTTTTTGGGATTTTCCGTTAATCTTCGGTATATTATGATAATCACTTTGCATAGTCCAAATGGAATATCGCTCCTCGCTAAAAGTCTGTCGAGTGTAAGTTCCTACACCAACATCAATAAAAAGAGGTCGATTTTCATAATAAAGTAAAAAAGATCCTATATCATTATGATTATGGCTTTCTGCATTATGCCCTCCTTTAGCAGCGAAGAAAAAACCCGATTTATTGCGCATGTAACACAATTCTGTTTCAGGATACCACACATGATATATAGGAGAAAAAACCGGTTGAGTGGTTATCAACTGTGAATAATATTTTAAATTTTCAAGTGTTCGATATATATCTCTTGAGGCCTCATAATAAGATTTTTTGTTGTTTATATTATGTAAATAGGAAGCAAAACCGACCATATCATTACTCTTAACAGCTTTACCATAACGAAAAATCAAACCCGGGTCACCCCCTCCTTTTGGAGAAGCATCAGCAAAATTAACAACCCAATTCTCGCCAATATACGAATTTACTATATATTCACCCATTTTCTTTATAAGTGGATGATCAAAAATAGTTATCTTGTTTCCTGTAGCATCGCTTAATAATTGCAAATAATCGTACATTTTGCCTGCGGCATGTCCCCAATAACCGGTTCCTTCTTCACAAGCTCCATCGCCTTGTGAATAATTGATAAACTTATCTACAGATACCATTGTTCTATAAACCGCTTTTGCCAATTTATTTTGATCGTTTTCCAACAAAAGAAAACAAGTCAACACATTAAAATTGCACCATGGATTCCAATTATTCACCATCGTCTGAGGAAGAGCATAAAATGCCTGCCACCAAAAATCACTTCTTTCCATATAAGGATCAAGAATTCTTCTTTGAAGTTCATCTCTTAATCTGATGGAAACAACAGGATCAATTTTATTCATTTCATCCCTAAAAAAATACCATGTCCATGATAATAACGAACCTAAATCTCCTGCAGTTAAATCTATTACCTGTTCTTCTGCATGTGGAAGCGAACGTCCGGAACTTTGAAAAGCAGGCAGATGTGCAGAAAGAGCCCAAGAAGTCATTTCACAACAAGTCCAGACACCATTGATAATCTGATCCATAAAACGACCCTTACCTTCTGCCAATTCAGCATAGATTAAGTTGGAAAGAGCAGTGATATTAGCATTATAGGGAGTTTCCATCACTTGACGCGATCCGCTTCTTTCAAATTCCAAATAATCAGTCAATTTAACTACTTTCCATTCGTAGTTCAACGATTCCTCTCCTCTTTTGATAATTTCTGTTTTAAACTCTCCGGTTAATTGATTCCACCCCTTTCTATCAAGATAATCGGGATAAGAAACCCAGTTTTGATTTAAAATTAATGACCTCTTTAAAAACGAAAAATCAGCTTGATTTTGAAGGAGATTCCTATATTCATGCGAGAAACAAAAAATAGAGTAAGAGAAAAAAAGAAAAACCAAAATTCGTGTTTTCATAAATATTGCATTCATCGTCTCGTTTTTATTAACTTACCATAATTCAAATGACCTATTATTTTTTTGATGACGCCTCGGTTATAAACTTATGGCTTAAAAACACGAACGTAATCAAAAATTACTTCATCCGGAAAAGTTCCCAAAGCAGGATCACCTCCCCAGCCCGTTAATTCTGTGGAAAGAATCATATATTCACTCCGCTTGGAAACAGCAGAGCTTGTGCGCCAAGTTTCTTTCCCGTCAACATAAAAAACATATTTATCGGCATCCCATTCCAATCCAAATACATGAAATCCTGAATCAATATTATCCCAATGTATTTGAGTTCCTACCTGCTTGTGATTGGCTCCATAACCATCCCAATGAATATTATGATACACAATTTGAGGCGTTTTTCGATGGTACTCAAAAATATCGATTTCAGCCCCATCTTTTGCAGGATCTCCGGTTTTCCCCAAATCGGGAGACTGTAACCAAAAAGCAACATGAGGCCCGATTTGTTTATTCATTTTGGCCCTACATTCAAAATATCCATACGTAGTTTCGAAAATGCCCTGTGTTCCTAATTGTCCAACATAATATTTATCCTTGTCTTTTATCACCTTAATGGATAGATGTCCTTCTCCATCCAAACTTATGGTTCTTCGGGATACAACAGCATAATGTCGAACATTACCTTCATCTCTGTAATTCCATTTACTCAGATCAACAGTTGATTCATCAAATTCATCATGCCAAACCATTTGATAATTATTAAGATGAGAAGGAAGAAGGGATTCAAAATAGGTGGACGATCCATCCTGATTTTCCTCATTACAAGAAAGAAAAAAAAGAGAAGTCAATAATAAAATCAAGTATTTTCTCATATTATCGTTAAAAAAGATAGTCCGCAAAAACTTTCAAATATTTTTTCAACCAATCTTATCACAAACTATTTTATTTCTGATTACCGATTATTCTGACAATTTCGTTTGCTATGATAATCAAAAGTTTTTGCGGACTAATCTATTATTTACTAAATATACATAACAAATCTATTCCCATCCCGGATTTTGAGGCAATAAATTTTCATTCATATCGATTTCTTGTTGTGGTATAGGCCACAAATAATCTCTGGACCTGACAACACGCGTATAATAAGCTTTGCCCGTAAAACCTTTTTCAGCTTTCCCGTTAAGAGTTTCCAACAAACCCCAACGCTTTAAATCACTAAACCGATGACCTTCTATCGCCAATTCAACGGCACGCTCGTGCTTGATTCGTTCAAAAACTTCTTCTTTGGTTGATGCTTCAAGCCACGAAGGTCCGCTGTTGATACCCGGCATATCCACCCTTGCTCTTACCTCATTGATAAGTGATACCGCATCATCTTGCCTTTCCATTTCATTATAACATTCAGCCAACATAAGCAAAACGTCCGCATAACGAATAAGAGGAAAATTAATGGGAGTATGTGCCCTATCGGTAATGGCACCATTCATATTGTATTCGGCTACAAATTTTCTCCAAAGGTAAACCTCCCAGCCATTATTAACACGAACAAACCCATTCGTTTCATTTACTCCACTTGCAATCACATATTCGCAGTCTTTGGGAGCATTCGAAACCCACCCTTTATACCAAGTATAAGGCAAGATCAACGACTGCTGCATACGCGGATCACGCTGATCATACATTTCAAGAAGCAAGTCTTTTGCATCGGGATATTTGGCTACTTTCGTAAGGTCGGAAGTTAAAGTGGCACGAAAAGTAGCATCTTTTATCGCATCATCCGTAGTAAATCCAGGAATCCAATCTTCCCAATTAAAAGGTCTTCCGTCTTTGTATTCATAAGAATCGACAAAATCTGTTGCCGCGGTTACATTATCCCAACAACTTCCAAATGAAGAGCGGGTTCCCATATACCAAGTCATTGGCATTCCATAATTTTTCCCCACACCTCCAATATTCTGGATAGCAAAAATCATTTCATTACTGGCATCGCCTCCCGGTTTAAACAAATCCTCATAACTCGGATAAAGCGCATACTTTTTACTGGAAATCACATCTTCAAACAGTTTGGATGCTTCACCATATTGCTTATTAAAAAGCAATACTTTTCCCTTCAAAGCTTGGGCTGCTCCTTTGGTTGCACGTCCATAATAAGCTGCAGCATAGTCTCCTTCTTGTGGCAAAGAAGCAATGGCTGCATCTAAATCAGAAAGAATAAAAGAGCGAACTTGATCCGGAGTACTTCTTGGCTCCATCATTTTATTAAACTCTTCAGCCACAACCACTGTTTCATCATATAAAGGTACTGCTCCATAAAAGTCCAGCAATTGAAAATAAAACAATGCCCTTAAAAACTTGGCTTCGGCAACATATTGATTTTTAATTTCCTGACTCATCTCATTCTCAGACACATTGCCTATATTCTGAATAACCAAATTGGCTCTGGCAATTCCTTCATAAAGGCTGCGCCACTTATTGACTACTTGACCTGTGGTTGCAGTATAAGTTCCTCTGGCCATATCCACATAACCGGGAGCATCGTAACCTGTACCAATATCACTTAAACAATCTAAACCAAAGACAATTCCAAAAACATTATCGTTTCGAAGCATGCTATAAACACCCGCCATTGCCTGATCGGCATGTTCCCTCGTTTTCCAGAACGTTCCGGAACTTAATTTGTCGTGTGGAAAACGATCAAGGTCATAACACCCGGATAATAAGATTATCAAAAAAAATAAGATAGCCGTATAATATTTACACTGTTTTTTCATAAACATAATTTTTAAAAATGATAAAATTAAAACGAAAGATTGATGCCGATGACGGCTTGTTTCATAGAAGGATAATTCATTCCGCTTACTTCCGGATCCCAACCCCGATATGGGGTAAATGTGAAGAAATTTTCCAAACTTCCGTAGATACGGAATCGTTGAAGAAACATCCTTTTAACAATGGATTGAGGCAAAGTGTATCCCAACTGGATATTGCGAATTTTCAAATAAGACTTATCTTCCAGATAAAAATCCGATGCTACGGTATTCCGTGTATCAGAATATTCAAGTAAACGCGGATAACATGCATCTGTTCTGCCTTCATACCACCTGCCTTCTACGACTTCCCGATTCAGCTGATAACCGTACCGCACAGTAGGTGTATTGTATTGAGCATGTTGCCAATACACTTTCACTCCTGCAACACCTTGAATGAGAGCCGAAAAATCTATCCCTTTATAAGATATATAAGGAGACAAACCATAAAGCCATTTAGGATTATCTCCATCGCTTACAATGGTTCTGTCATTACTGTTAATCAACCCATCTCCATTAATATCTTTATATAATAAATCACCCTTTTGGGGTACGCCGTAAGCAGCAAAAGCATTCGGCTTCTTAGCCAGCATTTCATTAACGATTGCCAAATCTTCATCCGTTTGGATAATACGATCAACTCTCAACATATACTGAGCATTAATCGGCAATCCTTCCTTAATATAATTTACCCCTGACAAAGAATAATCTTCACCTTTAAATTTTACGACTTTATTCTTGTTATATGTCAAATTTCCATCAATCCCATAATTAAAATTACCGGATTTTCCTCTCCATCCCAACGACAACTCAAAACCTTTATTGGTAACTGACGCTGCATTTTGTTTGGGAAGCGAAGAAGTACCATGCACCAACGGAGCAGGCAAATCAATCAAAATATCTTCTGTTTTTTTATAAAACAGATCTAATGATCCTGTTAATTGATTCCGCAACATTCCGAAATCGATACCGACATTGGTAACATAAGTGCTTTCCCAAGTAAGCAAAGCATTAGCCAAAGCCGTCTGTGCCATTCCAACCGCCACTTCGTCTCCCCAGCAATAATTGGATTGCGAAAATAGCGACTGTGCTTCATAATTGCCTACGGAATTATTCCCCAATGAACCATAAGAAGCCCTTACTTTCAAAGACGATAACCAACGATCAGTAAGCGGTTGCATAAAATTTTCCTGATCTATACGCCACGCCGCAGAAAAGGAAGGAAAATATCCCCAACGTCTGTCCTTCAGAAAACGAGAAGACGCATCCGCCCTGAGGTTGAACTCAAATAAATATTTATTTTCCCAACCTAAATTGATCCTTCCAAAATAAGAACGCATTGCCCATTCCGAAGCGGATCCTCCGGCTGACGCTTCACCTGTTGTGGCGTCAATAACATCAAGATTCATATCAATCAAATCATACTTGGTCGTTGTAAAATTTTTACTCAAATATTGCTCCTGACTCGCTCCCGCCATCACTGAAAGATCAAGTTTTTTATTCAAAAAACTGTTCTCATAACGTGCAACTACATCGCCGAAATGGCGGGTCCATTTATTATCTTTCGACGTAACATAAGATCTTCCTTTCCCGGAAGAGGTAATTACATCAGTAAGAAAATTCCACCCATCAATAAATACGGGTTTCTTTTTCATTTCCTCATCTGTAAAATCGTAATTGAAAGAACCGGTCACTGAAAATCCTGCAAAAGGTCGCAAAGTCCCAAAAAAACGAGCTCTCAAATTTTGCCGTTGATAGCCACCCCAAATGCTGTTTAATCGACGAAGAGGGTTATTGGCTGCTGCTTGAGGATTATCTTCTGTATTATTCATGGCGCCATATCTCCCGTCAGGATGACGAAATACCATTCCCGGCGTAGTGGCAGATGCATAGGTAAAAACATCTGCTATGTTATCTGTTCCTGCATCAAGATCTGAAAAATATCCATTGACATTGGCTCCTACACTTAACCAGGGACGTATATCGCCTTCAATATTTAAACGTCCGCTGTATTTTTCCTGACCCGAATTTTCCATTACGCCCGGATTATTCAAATAACCAAATGAAGAATAAAAGCGAATGCTTTCACTGCCTCCACTTGCTGACAAGACATGATTGGTTGACAAACCTGTTTTAAAAGTAGCATCGATCCAATCGGTATTCGGATAAAGAATCGGATCCTTACCGTTCCTCCAAGTATCGATCATTTCTTGCGAAAACAACTTAGGAAGGTTCGAATTTTGGTAACCTTCATTCATATATTCCATGTAATCGGCATAATTGGAAACAGGTTCAAGCGTCTTACGAATCGACTCAAACGACATATATCCGCTATAATCCAATTGTAGTGCCCCTTTCTTACCCTGTTTAGTAGTAACTAATATAACACCATTGGCTGCTCTTGAGCCATAAATTGCTGCCGATGAAGCATCTTTTAACACAGAGATTGATTCAACATCCTGAGGATTCACAGAACTAATTGAAGCTTCCACTCCATCAATAATAATCAATGGGGAAGCATTATTTAAAGTTCCCTTCCCTCTTATCAAAATTGAAGCATCATCGTACCCCGGACGGTTATTGGATGAAGTTACTCTCACTCCCGGAGCTGCACCCGCAAGTGCGATAGAGAGATTGGTAATGGGGCGACTTTCAACCATTTTACTCACATCTACAGCCGCAACCGAACCTGATAAATTCACTTTTCGTTGCACTCCATATCCAACAGCTACCACTTCTTGCAAAGCAATGGCTTCCTCCTGCAAAACAATATTAAAACTTGTTTTCCCTACCGTTTTTATTTCTTGCTCTACATAACCAATATAAGACACCCGTATCGCAGCATCATCTTTAACATGTAAAGAAAAATTTCCATCTATATCGGTTACTGTGCCGTTGGTTGTGCCTACCTCAATAATGTTGGCTCCAATGATCGGTTCTCCATTTACATCCACAACCCTTCCGGTAATTGTTTTTCCTTGTTGTTGAGCGGAACGGATCATATCGGCAATAGTGGATGCATTTCGGTTGACTTTTTTCATCAACACAATATAATTATTCTCGAAATCGTACCCGATATCGGTACCTGCAAAAGCTTCATCAAGATACACCGATACTTTGTTCGATTTATTTTGAAGAGTTACTTTACGGTTGGCATCGATTTCACGATTGCTGTAAACCACCAAATAGTCGGTCTGCTTTTCAATTTCGTTGATCAGTTGTCCAACTGTCATTGAATTCTTCTTTAATTCAATAATCGCATCCTGGGCTTTTGAATCTACAGCAAGTAACTGAAAAGAAAAAACAAATAAAAGAATAAAACAGATTTTCATGATTCTAAGTATGCCTTTAAAGGGCTCTTTTTTTATTATATAAGGTGTAATTAGAAATTTTATTTTCATATCTTTGTGAAATTAAGAGTAAATACTAAAATTGAATTAGGTGTTTGCTTTTTAGAGGCGATGAGTGTGGCCGCACTTATCGCCTTGCTTATTGCTTATTTCATAACTGTTCTTCTCTCATCTCATAGGCATATTATTTAATGAGTTAGTAAATTCATTTGGTTAAGGTAATAAGGTAATAACGTTATTATCAACATCCTTTTCGATACGAAAAGGATGAATCTTCCTAATGATGCGGAGTATTTCATCGATACCGTCGCGTTGGCGAAATTTCCCGGTATATCTCACGTTGAAAATTTCGGGGTCTTCCACCCGAATAGTCACATCATAATAAAGTTGCAATTGTTCGATGATATCGAGCAGCCGTTCATTTTCAAAACAATAAATACCGTCTTTCCAAAGAAAATGATTCGGATTCGTTATTCCAGATATCGATACATTCTCACCTTGCAGAATTACTTCTTGATTGGTTTTCAATACGATATTATCGGATTCGTTGTTACCCCGATAAATCTTTACAGAACCCTCTATCAGCGCAATCCGAGAATAACCCGTTTGAGGATATTCGTAAACATTGAATTGTGTCCCCAACACTTCTAATCGGATATCTTGTGATTCTACAATAAATGGTTTACGGGGATTTTTAGCCACATCAAAAAACGCCTCCCCCGTTATAGCGACTTTACGTTCTTTACCTGCAAAATGAGAAGGGTAAGTCAACGTAGATTGGGCATTGAGCCATACGATCGTACCATCTTGAAGCGTTATCTGAGCTCTTTGTCCTGCAGGGACATACAATGTGTTAGTTGCTATTTCGCGAGCAGGTTTTTGAACAAAATGAAGTGTCAAAAAAACGGTAGAAGTAATAAGTACAAGCACAAAAGCCGCAATTTTTCCAATTGTTTTAATAAATTCTCTTCGTCGTTTATCCTCAACCCGGCGAACAAACTGCCGAAAACTCTTCCGGGCCTCCCCTTCGTCTTTTTCATGATCAATAAGATGGGTTAAGGCGAAAATATTTTGCAACCATATATATTCTTTCCTCAACGATTCATCATCATTGATTTCTCTTAATAATTGCAGTCGTTGCGAATCATCGAGTTCTCCAAGAAAATATTTCAACAGGATGTCGTCCATTTTGCCACCTTTATATTATTATAACGAACAGCGCTATAAAATCCGCTAAAAAAATCAGAAAAAATTATTTAAATAAGCAGAAAAAGCAACAACGGAAGATAATCTTTTAATATCTCTTTAAGTTTTCGATAAGCTATAGCCATTTGACTTTCAATGGTATGAATGGAAAGGTTCAGTTCGTTGGCAATTATTTTTTGTTTTTTACCTTCAATTTTATTCATAACAAAAATGCGACGGCATTTCTCAGGCAACGATTGAATGGCATTAGCAATAACTGTTTCGATCTCGGTATCCGCAAAAACCTGTTCGTCAAACACTTCAAGGGATTGCAATCTCATTCGTAAAGCCAATTCATATTCCTCCTGCATCGTATTCACAGCCTTTTGCATAACAATTCGGTGACGAAGAAAATCAATGCATCTGTTTTTAATGTTTGTGAAAAGATACGAGGTTAAATTGACATGACTCAAAACAAACGCTCCCCTTTCCCACAGATCGAGAAAGACATCCTGAACAATATTTTCAGCATCGGATTCACGGATAACATATTCTTGCGCAAAACGTTTCAATCGCGGATAAAAAGAAAGATAAATTTTTTCAAATTCTGCGATATTTTTTTTATCGTTTTGCATCGTCACTTTTTGTTTTTTTAATAGAAAATACGAATTCAAAAATACAAAAAAATTATAAAATCAAAGCATGTGAAATGTTAACTCATTAAAGAACGACAAAAACACTCCAAAGGATTAACAAAAAAACCGGAGACAAGAATCCCCGGTTTAGCCAATTCATATGAATAATCTTTTAAACAATTTCAACTAACGGTTGCTCTCCTCTTACATTATCTCCTTTCCTTACATATATCCGTACAACTTTACCTGAAAATTCCGATGGAATCTCATTTTCCATTTTCATAGATTCCAATATTACGAGCGCATCGCCTCGTTTTACTTCATCTCCCTCGTTTACCAATACCTCCATGATATTCCCCGGCATAGGACTTGCCATAATATTCCCTTGTTTTGCATTTTTTTCGCTTTGAGATTGCTGAACATCCTCGGAAATTGTTTTCACTTCTTGAGCTTTTTCAGGATGTGCGGTCAAGTATTCTTTCTTGCGTTGCTCTCTCAAAAATGTTTCGCCGACTGTCGGGAACAACTCCAACAAAAGTTGTTCTTTTTCGTCTTTTGCCAAACGAACACCACCAAATTCGGGCAAAACAGGATTGTCTTGATGCATATAGTTACCGGTATCGTAAGGAATTTCTTCGGATGAACCGGTGATCTGCTCCCTGAATTGAGGATCAATCGGAACAGGCGTTTTTCCATATTCACCTTTTACTAAAGCGGTAAATTGATTGGTGGGATTTTGATATTGGGGACGTGCATGCTTGAGATTGATTGCAGAAATTACAGCCTGCACCCCGATGATTTGACTTGTTGGGGTTACCAACGGTGGCAAGCCGGCATCCAATCGCACACGAGGAATCAATTTAAGTGCATCATCCAAAATATCTAGCTCATTAAGCTCTTTTAATTGAGCTATCATATTGGTATACATGCCACCCGGAATCTCGGCATTTTTCACCTGCTCATTCGGTTTTGGAAAGCCAAAGTAAGCTTCTATGGCATGACAAGCATCAAGCAATGCTTTTTCGTCATTCTTATTAACAGCTTCAATAGCTTTGTCGAATTCTTTATCGATTTCAATAGGAAGAGTATCGAATAAAGGATTAAATTTTTTAGGAAATTGTTTTACTGTATCATAAGCAGCGAGCTCCTTGCGTATCTCATAAAGTTCATTGTTGATTTTGGCTACTGCTTCCATATTAACATCGATATCAATTCCCAGTTTCTTGCAAAAGATATATACCAGCTCAATAGCAGGAGCAGCCGGACCTCCGGCAAAATACCAGATGTTGGTATCCACAATATCCACACCCTTCATAATTGCAGTAAGAACCGACGCCAATCCATATCCCGGGGTACAATGTGTATGAAAATTAACAGGAACATTGAGTTGCTGTTTAAATAAAGGCACCAATGAAGCAACACGTGATGGAGTAATCAGCCCGCTCATGTCTTTAATGGTAATGATATCGGCACCTAATGCTTCCATCTCTTTGGCCTTGTTTACAAAATACTCATCGGTGAACACTTTTTCGTGTTTTACGTTCTCCTTCTTCTTTTTCTTGCCGAAAATACCAAAAATTCCCTTCTTCTTTTCCGATTCAACTTTTTCATCATCGTATTTTGGATCGATGGTATAACAAACCGCACAATCGGCCATCCCTCCATATTTCTTAATGGATTTCACACTCGATTTGATATTATCAACATCGTTCAATGCATCGAAAATACGCATGATATCCAACCCACACTCTACAGCATTCTTGAAAAATCCATCGATAATTTCATCGGGATAAGGAGCATATCCAAACAAGTTTCTTCCTCTTGAAAGTGCAGCCAACTTGGATGCATCACCTATAGCATCACTAATTTTTTTCAATCTGTCCCATGGATTTTCGCTTAAATAACGCATCACCGCATCAGGTACAGCTCCACCCCACACTTCCATTGCATAAAATTTTGCATCTTTATAATAAGGCAAAACACGATCTATCTGCGACTGGTTCATCCGAGTCGCAAAAGAAGATTGTTGACCGTCCCTTAACGTAAGATCTCTAATCAAAAGCTTTTGTTTCATAATAACTACATTTATTTTGTCTATTTATTTGTCTCTTTCCTTTCTTATCAACAAAAAGAAGAAGAATTGTATTTATAACAACCCTCTTCCTTGCAAAGTTTTTATTAAAATATTTTCGGGTTTTTTATACGGTTATACAAAACCCTTTTATTGGAAATTACGATCATAAAGAAGATATTTCCTTAATAAATTTTTTTTACCACTTGTAACACGAAGTTCTTTTTCGAGATAATTATCAACCGAGCCATATTTTTTCTGAATATGATCTATTGCATAATTCAAATAAGCTTTATCCACAGTTAAAACAGCCGTCAATGCTTCTTGAATATATTCGGGAAAACCTTCGGCATTTTCAACAACTTTTGTTATATCTATAGTTTGATTCGAAAGTAGATAATCCTCCTCAATCACATAATGAGGTACACCCAACATATAAAGAATAAAATAGGAAGCCAATCCCACCCTGTCTTTGCCAAGCGCTTCCGACAATAATACCGGATAGCTATTCTCATCGCATAAAATATTGAACATTTCCGAAAATTCTTTTTTGTAATTTTCGACAATTCCTACATACATGTCCTGCATATAGCGGATGGCATCACTGCGCGTAAAACTCCCGTCTTCGATTTTCCGATTCAATGTATCTTCACCCATCGACATAGGAAGACTGATTTTTCGTATACCAGAAGTAAGTAAATAAGGATGCATAGCTGCATTTTCTTTCGATCGAAAATCGATAACAGTTTTTATTCCCAGCTTTTTGATCTTTTCCAGATCAAAAAGATTAGCACTGCTTAAATCACCCGACCGATAAATCTTTCCCCATCGAACTTGTTCACCATTTACATTAAAATACCCCCCGATATCCCGGAAATTTTTGATATTATCCATATCGATAAGACGGTTAGCCACTACTCCCGAAGTAGTTCCAGCTGTTTTTAAAAGAAAATATTCCCTAACACCAAAACCCGAAGGAGTAAACAAAGCAAATTGATCTTCAATCCGGCTGGATTTTACCGGGACAAAATCGGCCAAAGAACTATCCGATGTGGAAGAGTAAATATCTATTTTTCCCTCTTGATCCGGACTTACTTCCCATTTTACGAGAAAATTCCCGTCTTTATTCTTTTCAACTACCGACGTAATTTGAACGGTCGACGCACAAGCACGCAGTAGCATTAATGTGATAATGATGAATATATGTCTGATTTTTTGCATTTTTACTCTCCTGGCAAGCTAATAAACACACAAATATAATGAAAAATAATTATTCCCCAATCCTTACAAAACCAAGCTATTAACAATAAATAAAGAGTTTATCCGTATTTTTTAATCCTCAAAAGTTCAGCAGCATTCGAATAAAAAAGGAGACAAGTTAAAATGTGCTCCTCTCTTTCAAAAAAGAAATTAGAAATTAACAAGTTAAATATTTATTTCTTAACAATATTTATTATTTTATATGCCTTTAATATAGAGGTTATTTATACTTTTGTGTACGTACACAACATGTATGCTAAAATTAATTCAGAACCCTACCCAAAAAGCGATGACCAAATAAATAATTGTTTTAATAAAAAAATCAAAATTATGTACGAATTATTCAACATTCAAAACAAAGTAATAGTAATTACGGGGGGAACAGGTGTTTTGGGATCGTCAATGGTTGAATACCTGGCAGCCCACGGAGCAAAAATGGCAGTTCTCGCCCGCAACAAACAAAAAGGTGATGAACTGATTGATCGCGTAAAATCCAAAGGAGGCGAAGCTATCTTCCTTCAAACAGATGTTACCAATGAAGAGATACTTGCACAAAATGCTAAAGATATCGTGGCAAAATATGGTCGTGTTGATGTACTGATAAACGCAGCAGGAGGAAACATGCCAGGCGCAATTATCGGCTCTGAAGATACCATTTTTGATTTGAAAATGGACGATTTTCGCAAAGTAGTAGATTTAAATCTGATGGGGACAGTAATACCTACCGTTATTTTCGCCAAAACCATGGTTGCAAACAAGCAAGGAAATATTATTAATATTTCATCTGAAGCCGCTCTTAGACCTCTTTCACGAGTTGTAGGATATGGGGCTGCAAAAGCAGCTGTCACCAATTTCACTAAATATATGGCTGGAGAATTAGCTATAAAGTTCGGGGAAAATTTCAGAGTAAATGCTATAGCGCCTGGTTTTTTCATTACCGAGCAAAACCGAACACTTTTGACCAATCCAGACGGATCGTATACAGACAGGGGAAAAGCTATTATCCAACACACACCATTCAGGAGATTTGGTGTTCCCGAAGATTTACATGGAACATTACACTATTTGGTAAGCGATGCTTCGCGATTTGTAACCGGTACAGTTGCCGTAGTAGACGGCGGATTTGATGCATACACTCTCTAAAATAAAACATATGTCGTTATTATTAAAGAAAAACTGTAAATATTCTCTACTTGTCCCAACAAGTATGGGTGTTCGAATTACCCCGGTGAATGCCCAACCTGTACATTGCAGTACACTTTTCGAGATGCAAGCAACCAGTGCAGAAACTAATGTCGCCAGTATTTCGTCATATTTGGGACTTCCCGTGAAAGTGTTGACCACTTTTGTAAAAGACAGTCCTATTGCCAAATTCATTAAGGCTGATCTTCGTCGAAGAAATATGGATTTCGAAGGTCCCGAGGTCCCACAGGGAGGCCCGTGGGGCTATCGACACCAATTCAACATTGCTGACAGCGGATTCGGATTACGAGGACCAAGGGTACACAATGATCGTACAGGAGAAGTAGGAAGAACATTGCATGCTAAAGATTTCGATCTGGAACGTATTTTCGGTCAGGAAGGCGTTCAAGTTGTCCATCTCTCGGGTCTTATTGCCGCACTATCACCCGATTCTGGTAATTTTTGTGTAGAAATTGCCCGATTTGCAAAAAAATATAAAACACTGATTTCTTTTGATCTTAATTATCGGGCCTCTTTCTGGAAAGGGCGCGAAACTGAATTATCAGCTACTTTTAAGGAAATTGCTTCATTGTCGGATATTCTTATCGGAAACGAGGAAGATTTTCAACTTTGCCTAGGTATTAAAGGGCCTGAACCCGGAGGAGAAGGAATTGAAGCACAACTGGATGCATTTAAAGAAATGATTATGAATGCCAAAAAGACATATCCCAATGTTACTGTTTTTGCCAATACACTACGAGAGGTAGTTAGTGCAAATGAACATCTCTGGGGTGCTATTGTTTATGAAAATGACAATTGGCATGTCATCAAACCTAGAAAAATCAATGTATTGGATCGCATTGGAGGAGGTGATGGTTTTGTAGGTGGTTTGCTCTATAGCATCTTGAAAGAATGGCCTTCTGAAAAATGGATCCAGTTTGCATGGGCCAGCGGAGCTCTAGCAACAACATTCCTCACCGATTATGCTCAACCTACTGATGAGGAAATGATTTGGAACATCTGGGAAGGGAATGCACGAGTAAAAAGATAAACCATATAAAAATTGGGAAAATATGAAAAAATTAGCAGATATCGGATTGATAGGTCTTGCTGTAATGGGCGAGAATTTGGTTCTGAATATAGAGAGCAAAGGTTTTACGGTAGCTGTTTTCAACCGGACAGTTTCAAAAGTGGATGAATTCATCAACGGCAGAGCCAAGGGTAAAAATATTATCGGAACACATTCGCTAGAGGAACTGGTGGCTTCGTTGAATCGACCTCGCAAAGTGATGTTAATGGTAAAAGCAGGGCAACCAGTGGACGATTTTATAGAAAAACTAATTCCTCTGCTCGAACCAGGCGATATCATCATTGATGGAGGAAACAGTCACTTTATGGACACACGACGTCGTACCAAATACGTTGAAAGTAAAGGATTACTATACATTGGAACAGGTGTTTCAGGGGGAGAGGAAGGAGCCTTACTTGGACCTTCCATGATGCCCGGGGGGTCTCCTGCTGCTTGGCCGCACGTGAAAGATATTTTTCAGGCTATAGCCGCCAAAGTAGATGACGGAACCCCATGCTGCGACTGGGTAGGTGAAGATGGTGCAGGACATTTCGTAAAAATGGTACATAACGGCATTGAATATGGTGATATGCAAATCATTAACGAGGCATATCATCTGATGAAAGAATTATTAGGTATGACTCCTGATGAACAGCATGAAGTGTTCAAAAAATGGAATGAAGGCAAACTCAATTCTTACCTGATTGAAATTACAGCCGATATCTTGGCCTTTAAAGATACTGACGGTACCCCCTTGGTAGAAAAAATTCTGGATACAGCCGGACAAAAAGGTACAGGAAAATGGACAGTGATTACTGCTCTTGAGCTTGGTATTCCATTGACATTAATCGGCGAATCGGTATTCTCTCGCTGCCTGTCAGCTCAAAAAGACTTGCGCGTTAAAGCATCAAAAGCAATATTCGGTACAAAACCTCATTTTAAAGGCGATAAGCAACAATTTATTAATGATCTGGAAGAAGCGTTGTATGCTGCTAAAATTATCTCTTACGCTCAAGGGTATGATTTGATGCGAGAGGCTGCCAAAGAATACAACTGGAATTTAAACTACGGTGGTATTGCATTGATGTGGCGCGGTGGATGCATCATCCGATCAGCATTTCTGGGGGATATTAAAAAAGCATTTGATAAAAATCCTTCTCTTGAAAATCTGTTGCTTGATCCTTTCTTCAAAGATGCAGTACAATCGGCACAGGATAGCTGGCGCAGAGTGTGTGCCACAGCACTGGAAAATGGTATCCCAATTCCGGCACTTGCATCGGCATTATGCTACTTCGACGGTTTTCGGAGTGAACGCTTACCGGCTAATCTCTTGCAAGCTCAACGTGATTATTTTGGTGCACATCAATACGAAAGGATAGATAGGCCTCGCGGCGAATTTTTTCATACCAACTGGACAGGACAAGGAGGCGATACAGCTTCTTCTACTTATCAGGTATAATTTTTTTAAAATGCTCACAGCATGACTTTTTGCCATGCTGTGGGTTTTTATTTCCAGGGACAATGATCTATTATCAAAACGGCTCTCCACAACACAATCTCTCGCATGAAGATCTGAAAAAAGGTCTTATCGCAGCATTAGATAAATTAGGCAGAAAGCACAAAATCCTTGCTATTCCTCCTGATTACACGCGTTTACCAAGTCGAGCAGGTGAACTTACAGAAATGGTATGGGAATATTATGGTAATGCGCTTACAGATATTCTTCCGGCATTAGGTACACACAGCCCTATGACAGACGAACAAATTTCGCATATGTTTGGGGAAACTCCCCGAGATTTGTTTCGTATTCACGATTGGCGTCACGATGTGATAACATTGGGAGAAGTCCCTGCCGAATATGTAAAAGAAATCTCCGAAGAAAAAGTTGATTTTTCTTGGCCGGCACAGGTAAATAAATTGTTGGTGGAAGGTGGTTTTGACCTGATTCTGTCCATTGGTCAGGTCGTTCCACACGAAGTGGTCGGTATGGCCAATTACAACAAGAATATTTTTGTAGGCACGGGTGGCATTGAAGGAATTAATAAAAGCCATTTTGTTGGCGCAGTTTATGGGATGGAACGTATGATGGGGCGTACAGATACGCCGGTAAGGAAACTGTTTAACTATGCTTCAAAAAAATTTGCCAATCAGCTGCCTATTGTTTATGTATTGACTGTTGTTGGCATAAATAAGCAAGGCAAACAACAGACTTACGGACTTTTTGTAGGTGACGATGTGGATGTATTCGATGAAGCAGCAAAGTTGTCTCTTGAAGTGAATTTCGAAATGGTCGAGAAACCCCTGAAAAAAGTACTTGTTTGGCTCGACCCTACCGAATTCAAAAGCACGTGGCTGGGAAATAAATCTATCTATCGTACCCGCATGGCTATTGCTGATGGCGGTGAACTTATTGTTTTGGCACCCGCCTTAAAAGAATTTGGAGAGGACAAGGAGATTGACCGTCTTATCAGAAAATATGGCTATCATGGAACGCACGCTACGCTGAAAGCTGTTGCCGAAAACGAAGAACTACGTAATAACTTGAGCGCTGCAGCCCATTTGATCCATGGATCATCGGAAGGACGGTTTACCATCACTTACTGTCCAGGGAAGAATGCCGAAAACCTGTCGAAAGAAGAAATCGAAAGTGTCGGTTTCCAATGGGCTGATCTCGATGAAGTGATGAAACATTATCATTTCGATGAACTGAAAGACGGATATAACACCCTACCCAATGGTGAAAAAATTTATTTCATCTCCAATCCCGCCTTGGGATTATGGGCACATAAAAATCGATTCGAATATTAATTTGCAAATGAATTACTTTATTAAGTAATGAGATATAATACCTTTTCCCATGAATATTACATCACAAACCAAAAGAATATAACAAGAATGACAACACGAAGGGAATTTTTACGTAACACCGCTTTGGCGTCAGCCGGATTGGCATTAAGCGGAATTTCAAGCAGAACAAACGCAGCAAGTTACAGTCGTATTATGGGTTCAAACGAGAAAATAAATTTAGCCCATATCGGTATTGGTAACAGAGGTTGGGATATCATCAACGACTTCGATAAAACGGGACTAGCAAATGTGGTGGCTCTGTGCGACGTGGATCTTGGAGCAAAACACACTCAGCAAGCTTTAGCCAAATTTCCAAAGGCAAAAAGATTTAAAGATTTCAGAGAAATGTTCGATAAAATGGGAAACGAAATTGATGCTGTTGCCATTGCCACACCTGATTTTGCGCATTTCCCTGCAACCATATTGGCCATTAATATGGGTAAACACGTATATCTGGAAAAACCCATGGCACGCACCTTTCACGAAGTGGAACTGATGATACAAGCAGCAAAGAAACATCCTAAAGTGGTAACGCAGATGGGAAACCAAGGACATTCAGAAGCCAATTATTTCCAGTTTAAAGCATGGAAGGAAGCCGGCATTATTAAAGATGTCACGGCTGTGACGGCACATATGAATAACTCCCGTAGATGGCACTCCTGGGATCCGAACATCAAAAAATTTCCTCCTGCGGAACCCATTCCCGAAACATTGGATTGGGATTTATGGCTGTCGGCTCAGCTATGGCACGATTATAATAATGACTTTCATTACGGACAATGGAGATGCTGGTACGATTTTGGTATGGGAGCACTTGGTGACTGGGGAGCACATATTCTTGATACCGTTCACGAATTCCTAGACTTAGGATTGCCTGAAGAAATTATTCCCGTTAAATTGGAAGGACATAACGATTATTTTTTCCCAATGGCTAGTACTGTCCAGTTTAATTTCCCAAAACGAGGTAATATGCCCCCCGTTGCGGTTACATGGTACGATGGTGTGAATAATCTTCCGGAACTGCCTAAAGGGTATGGCATATCCGAACTTGACCCAAACATTCCGCAAGTAGCCGGATTCGAAATAGAACCTATCAAATTAAATCCGGGTAAAATAATATACACCAAGGAACTCACATTCAAAGGCGGGTCACATGGATCAACTCTTTCCATCATTCCTGAAGAAAAAGCGAAAGAAATGGAAAAGAAGTTGCCGCCGGTACCCAAAAGTCCGTCCAATCATTTTCAAAACTTTTTACTTGCTTGCCAAGGAAAAGAGAAAACACGATCACCCTTTGAAATTGGCGGACCATTATGCCAGGTATTTTGTTTGGGCGTAGCAGCACAACGACTAAACCGACGGCTTGTTTTTGATAGAAAAACAAAACACATTACCAACGATGCCTTCGGAGATGCTTTCTTGACAGGCATTCCCCCCCGTAAAGGTTGGGAAGAATTTTATAAAATGTAGAGTAGGATAACTAAAAAATTAAAATGGGACTCTAATGAAAAAACAAGTATTAATTTTAATTTCGCTGATGGCTGTCATTGCTATATCGGCAGAAGAACCTCAATGGCAAAATTTGTTCAACGGGAAAAATCTAAAAGGTTGGACAAAATTGAACGGCACAGCAGAATATAAGGTGAAGGATAATGCCATTGTTGGAATTTCGAAAATGGGAACACCAAATACTTTTTTGGCAACGGACAAAATGTACGACAATTTTATTCTTGAATTTGAATTTAAAGTCGATGAAGGATTAAATTCAGGAGTACAATTCAGAAGCAACAGTTTAAAGGACTATCAAGACGGGCGAGTTCACGGCTATCAGTTCGAAATAGATCCTTCGGAAAGAGCTTGGACAGGTGGTATTTATGATGAAGCGCGACGGGGATGGCTTTATCCGTTAACATACAATACAATGAAAGCTGTCGTTGTTAAACCGGATAATAGCAATAAATGCCTCTACCCGTCAACGTATAATCCACTAGCTCAAAAAGCCTTCAAGAAAAACGAGTGGAATAAAGGTCGTATTGAAACCATTGGGAACTCTATCCGAACATGGGTAAACGGGATTCCATGCGCAGACCTTATCGATGATATGACCAAATCCGGATTTATCGCATTGCAGGTCCATGGCATTGGGAACAACGAAACCCTCGCGGGGAAAACGGTTTCCTGGCGGAATATACGAATTCTGACCGAAAATCTCGATAAATTTAAAACCCCTGAAGATGAAAACGGAATCACCCAAATCAATGCTATTCCCAATACCCTTTCCGAAAAAGAAGCGCGGGAAGGATGGAAACTCCTCTGGGATGGCAAAACAACCCAAGGTTGGCGTGGTGCAAAATTAACGGGATTTCCCCAAAAAGGATGGGTTATTGAAGACGGCATCCTGAAAGTGCTGAAAGGAAGCGGAGGAGAATCAACCAACGGAGGCGATATCATCACAACAAAAAAATATAGAAATTTCATATTAAAAGTAGATTTTAAAATCACTGAGGGGGCAAATAGCGGTATCAAATATTTTGTGGATCCGGATTTAAACAAAGGTGAAGGATCGGCAATCGGTTGCGAATTCCAGATACTGGACGACAAAAATCATCCCGATGCCAAGCTGGGTGTGAAAGGCAACAGAACGTTGGGCTCGCTATACGATCTTATCCCTGCCCCGGAAAACAAACCTTTTTTCAACGGTTTCTTCAATACCGCTATGATTGTGGTTAAAGGGAATCATGTTGAACACTGGCTGAATGGGGTAAAATTGTTGGAATACGAAAGAAACAACCAAATGTGGAATGCATTGGTCGCTTATAGTAAATATAAAGACTGGCCTAATTTTGGCAATACCAAAGAAGGGCATATCCTCCTTCAAGATCATGGAGATGAGGTTTGGTTTCGAAACATTAAGATCAAAGAATTAGAATAAATCTTCACTCAATAATTAATGAGGCAAAATAAATTTATTTTGCCTCATTAATTATAATCTATGTTATCAAATAACAATATAATTTTATTATATACTATCGTAAGGTAACCGAGTTAACATATCAGCTATTTTATCCAGAGCCTCTTTCATGGGTTGAGAAATTATCGATTTAAGGAAAGGATTTAAATCAGCACGAACAGTTAATCGCATTTTCGTATCTTTCTCCGATTGAGGGACCAATTGAATCCACAAAAAAACATCAAAAGGCAAATTTCCTGATTTAAATTTAACCAATTTGTTTGGTTGGCGTTCTACCACATCGAACTTAACTTCACCAATCGGATTTACCTTAAATGAACAGCTATCCCGATTGAATGTAAATCCTTCTATCTTATTACTCGAAATCTGATCCTTGACCAGGTTTAATTTACTCATATCGGAAAGCACTCGATATATATCTGCATTACTGTGCAATATGGTTTTTATATCACTTACAAATTCCGTCATTGCATCTTCTATTGATTTATTTTATTCCAGTTTTCGGGATCTTTCCGCCAATCATGAAGTGTTTTTAGCTCACATTCATCAATGTAATTTGTACGCAATGCCTCATCCAAAACAGCATCGTAATTGCAAAGTGTCGTAAGTTCAACTCGAGCCTTATTCATATTCTCTTGAGCAACAGGGAAATTATAAGTAAAAATTGCCAGTAAACCCAACACGTCGGAACCATTACGACGAATAGCGTCAACTGCCCTCAAGCTGCTCTGACCTGTAGAAATAAGATCTTCAATTACCACTACTTTTTGTTTTGGCTTAAGATCACCCTCAATAAGATTTTCTAACCCATGATCTTTTGGTGTAGACCGAATATAGACAAACGGCAATCCCAACGTATCGGCAACCAAAGCGGCAGGTGCTATAGCACCTGTGGCAACACCTGCAATGGCCTCTGTATATGGATACTTTTCGAGAATAATCCGGGCAAATTCAACTTTAATGAAATTTCGAACAGCCGGATACGACATCAATTTTCTATTGTCACAATATATAGGAGATTTCCAACCCGATGCCCAAGTAAACGGATTAGAAGGTTGGAGTTTTACGGCTTTTATTTTAAGAAGTTTTTCAGCAGTTAATTGTTCAATCGTTTTCATATCATTCATCTTTAATATCGAATAACTTGCGAAAATAGTAATTTTAGGAAAACTAAAGGGGATTTTTAATAAAAAAATGCATTTTGTAGAGTCAACCGGCAAGTGCGAATTTACACTAATTGTTTGTAAAACTCATTTTTTGGTAAATTAAAATCCAATTTTTCTCGAGGTCTTCGGTTTAGTTTGTATTGGATTTTTTTGATATCCTCATCCGAATAATCTTTAAATGATGCCTTTTTCGGGATATATTGCCTGATTAGTTTATTCCCGTTTTCAATCGCTCCTTTTTGCCATGAACAATAAGGATCGGTAAAGTAAACCGGTACTCCCAATCTTTCAGTTATAAGCTCATGTGCAGCGAATTCCGATCCATTATCCGTAGTGATGGTTTTCAGTTTATCCTTGAAAGGCAGCAATATTTTAAAGACCTCATTTGCAACCTCCTCGGAATCTTTTCCCTTCGGTAATTTTTGTATCATTATATAATTCGTTTTTCGCTCTGTTATTGTCAGTATAGCCTCCGAATGATTCGGCCCGATAATCGTATCCATCTCGAAGTCTCCAAACCTGCTTCCGTCAGCTTCTTCAGGCCTTTCGTGTATACTCGTACGATTGGGTATGTTTTTAGCCGACCCTACGGGCCTTTTACGGTGTTTCAGCTTATGGCGACAATGTTTGTATAAATCTCCACCATTTTGCTTGTCCTTGCGGATCCATTTGTAAATAGTTTCGTGTGAGATAGCTATATTCTCATGTTTTTTTAAATATCCGCTAATCTGTTTGGGAGACCAATCTTCCCGGATTAATCCCAACACTTTTTGCTTAATCCATTCCGGTGTTGCCCTGTTCCCCGGTA
>CAYUIY010000025.1:0-23942 GCA_964444915.1 uncultured Dysgonomonadaceae bacterium | reverse complement strand
CGCGAGGACATTGGAACGATGTTCAGGGATACCGTCACGCATTCGCCGAATAAAAGTTCAGTCAAAAATAAAGCAGTAAAAAGTCATTTTTATTTATGAAAGGAGGGGTGTCTCGTATGGGGCATCCTCTTTTTTTTCCTAAACGTTCGTTTGATGGCAAAAGGTGCATTTCGCATTGCTTCTGGTAAAATGGGTGTGAAATATTGAGAATTTGTATAAATTTGTTCGCGAAATCATGAGTAAACATTTTTTCTATTATTTATGTATTTAAAATATTACTCCGTAACCAATTTGCCTATGTAGTTTAGTAGCTGTATACTTATTGAAGCAGCTGCATTATTGGAAATTGAAAAAATATATTGAAAATGAAAAAAGTACTTCTTTTTGCGATGATCTTTGCATGTTATCATGTTGTGGCTCAGCATACCGTTACAGTTAGCATGTTAGAAAACGAGTATTGGTGGGGTGGGGTGGTTGCCTATGGTTCCCGCATGCCGTATATTCAACCCATTGAAGAATTCGATTTAGCCCGGCAGAATAATAACAATCAGGTAGTTCCGCTGCTACTTTCCAATAAAGGCCGCTATATGTGGAGCGATTATCCGTTTAAATTTTCGGTATCGGGAAAGGAGATTTTCATTCATTCCGATTACGAGGATATTGCGGTGCAAACAGCCGGTTCTACGCTTCGGGATGCTTACAGAGAAGCGAGCCAAAAGCATTTTCCTCCCAGCGGACAATTGCCCGATACGCTGTTTTTTACCCGTCCGCAGTACAACACATGGATCGAATTGATGTATAATCAAAATCAGGAAGATGTGCTCAAGTATGCGCAAGGGATTGTAGATAACGGATTTCCGGCCGGAATCCTGATGATTGACGATAACTGGCAAAAATATTACGGGAATTTCGAATTTAAACCCGATAAATTTCCCGATCCAAAAGCAATGGTTGACAAGCTGCACGATATGGGGTTCAAAGTCATGCTGTGGGTTTGTCCTTTTGTTTCAGCGGATAGTCCTGAATACCGTATGTTGAATTCGAAGGGTTATCTTCTTAAAAGCAAAAACGGTAAACCGGCCATTATCAACTGGTGGAACGGACAAAGCGCATGCTACGACTTCACTCATCCGGATGCTGCGGCATATTTTGTATCGCAATTGAAGGACGTGCAAAAGCAGTATGGTATCGACGGCTTCAAATTCGACGCCGGCGACAACGGTTTTTATGCAAGTAGCGATTTGGTGAGTTACAAGAAAGATGCTATTTCGGTAGATCATACGCTTGCTTGGGCAAAAATAGGGCTGCAATTTCCGTTTAACGAATACCGTGCTTGCTGGAAAATGGGTGGTGAAGCGCTGGTTCAGCGTCTGGGAGATAAGGACTATTCATGGGAGGCTGTCAGGTTGCTAATTCCGGAGATGACAGCCGCAGGATTACTCGGCTATGCCTATACTTGTCCCGATATGATTGGTGGAGGTCAGTTTCAATCGTTTTTGAATGTGGATGAAAAGAAATTCAACCAGGCATTGATCGTGCGTTCTGCCCAGGTACATGCGTTGATGCCGATGATGCAGTTTTCTGTGGCTCCGTGGCGTATTCTAAACGAGGAAAACTTGGGCATTGTGAAAAATATGGCGCTATTGCATGAGGAATTTGCTCCTTATATCATGGCTTGTGCAAGGGCATCGGCAAAAACAGGAGAACCGATTGTTCGCCATATGGAATATGCGTTTCCCGGCGAAGGTTTTGCCGAGTGCAAAGATCAGTATATGTTGGGCAATCGTTATTTGATTGCGCCGGTTGTCTCAAAAGAAAATACCCGTGCCGTCAAACTTCCAAAAGGAAAATGGAAAGACGATACGGGTAAAATTTACAAAGGAGGTAAAACATTCACTATCGATGTTCCTTTAAATCGTTTGCTCTATTTTGAGCGATTGAAATAAAGGCCATTATTTTTTTGGTTTCAGCATGATCCCCAGCTCATCCAATTGTTCTTGTTCAACGGGAGCGGGAGCATTCAGCATAACGTCGCGCCCCATATTGTTTTTGGGAAAGGCAATGCAGTCGCGTATGCTATCCAGGCCGGCGAATAACGATACGAGTCGATCCAGTCCGAAAGCTATACCCCCGTGAGGTGGAGCACCATAGCGAAAAGCATTCATAAGAAACCCAAATTGTTTTTCAGCTCGTTCCTCAGTGAACCCGAGAACGGAAAATATTTTTTTCTGCAATTGACTGTCGTGTATACGGATAGAACCACCCCCGACTTCCACACCGTTGATCACAATGTCATATGCATTGGCACGAACGGCATCGGGATGGGTATCGAGCAGTGGAATATCTTCGGGTTTGGGAGAAGTAAAAGGGTGATGTCTGGCAAAGTAACGGTTCAACTCTTCATCTTTTTCCAATAACGGAAAATCGACAACCCACAAACATTTATAATCCGATTTGTTTCTTAATCCCAATCGTGAACCCATTTCCAAACGAAGTTCGGACAACTGTTTTTGCGTTTTTTCTGTTTCCCCTGCCAATATAAGAAGCAAATCGCCGGGTTTGGCCTGACATCGTTCCAGCCATTTTTTCAGATCTTCTTCATTGTAAAACTTATCAACGGACGATTTGATGGTGCCGTCTTCGTTATACCGCACATAAATCAAGCCCTTCGCTCCAATTTGCGGGCGTTTCACAAAATCGGTCAGTTCGTCTAACTGCTTGCGCGTGTAATTCGCACAACCTTCAACACAGATGGCACCCACATATTCCGATGCATCGAAAATACCAAAACCGTGCCCTTCTGTCAAATCTTTCATTTCCACGAGTTTCATATCGAAACGGATATCGGGTTTATCCGATCCATAGTATTTCATGGCATCGGCGTAACTCATTCTCGGAAAATCGGGCAGGTCGATACCTTTAATGGTTTTGAACAAATGTTTTGTCAGCCCTTCAAACATGTTCAAAACATCGTCGCGATGAACAAAAGACATCTCGCAATCGATTTGTGTAAATTCGGGTTGACGGTCTGCCCTAAGGTCTTCGTCGCGAAAACACTTTACAATTTGGAAGTATCTGTCGAATCCGGCAACCATGAGCAGCTGTTTGAGCAGCTGTGGCGATTGCGGAAGGGCATAGAATTCACCCGGATTCATGCGTGAAGGCACAATAAAATCGCGCGCTCCTTCCGGCGTCGAGGCAATGAGAGCCGGAGTTTCCACTTCCAGAAAATGCCTTTCGTCCAGATATCGGCGGGTTTCGAGTGCCATTTGGTGACGAAGTTCCAGATTTTTACGCACCGCATTACGGCGTAAATCGAGGTAGCGGTATTTCATACGCAAATCATCTCCTCCATCTGTATCGTCTTCAATGGTAAAAGGAGGCATATCGGAAGAATTCAGTACATTGAGTTTCGAAACGATAATTTCGATATCGCCGGTAGGAATATGAGGATTTTTAGAGGAACGCTCGGTCACCGTGCCAACGACCTGCACCACCCATTCACGTCCCAGTTTGTTGGCTTTTTCAAAAAGATCGGGGTTGACTTCTTCATTAAATGATAATTGGGTAATCCCGTATCGGTCGCGCAGATCGATAAACGTTATTCCACCCATTTTACGAATTTTGTGTACCCATCCTGCCAACGTAACTTCTTCATTTACATTCAACAGGTTCAATTCTCCGCACGTTTTATTTCTATACATATTACCAAGCTTTTGCTTTTTCATTTAAAAGTGCAAATTTACATGATAATTTTCAATTTGCACAAAGACCTCTAAACAATCCTTCTTCTGTGAAGATTATCCCGTTTTATTAGCTCATTTTGCTCATTTCGATGGATCGGTTTTTGGCAGCTTCCAGTACTCCCTCAATCAGCCGGTCCATTTGATGTTCGTAGAAATAGTTCAACCCGGCCTCTGTGGTTCCGCCTTTGCTGGTGACGTTGCGGATGAGTTCCTCGATGCTGCAACGGGAACAATTTTCGGAAAAATAGCTCAACGTCCCTTCTGTCAGTTGCAACAATAATTCGTCAATTTCAGACTCAGGAAGGTTAAATTCGCGTATTTTGTTTCTGAAAACGTTGAGGAAAGCCAGAATAAAGGCGGGTCCGCTGCCAAAAACAGAAGTAAATAAATCGAAATTGTTCTCGTCGATTTTAACCACCTTCCCCAGTTTTGTCAGCACCCGGTATATTTCGTTTACCTTTTCATTATTTGGATGGTGGGTGGCGAATGCCGTTACCGATTTTTTGTATGCAATGGCTAGGTTGGGCATGATGCGCACAATGGGTTGATCTTTTCCGAGAAAATTTTCGATAAATGCGATGCTTTTCCCGGCAACAGGGGAGACAATAATTTTTCCTTCTCGCCGAAGCGGTCGAAGTTGTTCTAAAACCCCCACCACATCTTGCGGCTTAACGGTTAAAAAGATGACATCGGCAAAAGCCGTCAATTCTTCCAATTGAAGAAAGGGGAGTTCAACATTTTTTTGAATTTGGTCAAAATAGGCAAAACGAAGGTTTTCTTCGTTTTTAAGGCCTTGGTAGATGGCTGTAGCCAGATTGCCAAAGCCGATAAATCCGTAGTTCATTTTATTTTTTGAATTTAGTGAAAGGAATCGTGTTATTTAACGCATTGATAAGGTAATTGGGACGTTGGCCATTCACAATCCACATTTCTACGTTATTCGCCATGCAGATTTCAGCAGCATGGATTTTGGACGACATGCCGCCTGTTCCCAGCGTAGATTCTTTTTCTTCGACACAGTCTCGGATGGATTCCAAGTCGGAAACATGAGTGATGAGTTTGGCATCGGGATGAAGATGCGGATTGCAGTTGAAAATCCCGTCGATATCCGATACAAGAATCAACAGATCGGCATTCAGTATTACGGCAACCAGTGCTGAAAGTTTGTCGTTGTCGCCCAATACAATCTCTTCAATAGAAACCGTATCGTTTTCGTTTACGATGGGAATGTAATCGGCTTTCCAGAGTTTATGAATCGTATTTTTGGTGTTTTCTTTTGCCGTCGGATTTTCAAAATCGCGATAAGTCAATAGAATTTGGGCGATATTCAGGCCAAAACTGCTAAAGACCGAATCGTATAACTCCATGAGCCGTGTTTGTCCAATGGCCGCCATTGCCTGCTTGGAATCCACATGTTTGTTGTACCCGTTGATTTCCACAAATTGGCGGGCGGTAGCAATGGCACCCGAAGAAACAATCACGATATCGTATTCGTTCTTGAGCTCTACGATTTGCCTGGCCAGGTTTTCAATGACAGCAAACGATATGCGGTTTGTCCCTGCCGTAAGGGTAGATGTTCCGATTTTTACAATTAATTTTTTCTTCATATACAGCAAAATCAATTTATTCGCGAATATGGCCGTTTCCGTAAACGAACCACTTGTTGGTCACCAGCTGCTCGGCTCCGATAGGACCACGAAAATGCAGTTTCTGTGTGCTGATGGCAATTTCTGCTCCCAAACCAAACTCCCCGCCGTCGGTAAACCGTGTGGAAGCATTGTGGTAAACGGCGGCACAATCTACCTCCTGCATGAAATGGGTTGCCTGCGAAAATTCGTTCGTGACAATCGTTGCTGAATGCTTGCCTGAATAGGTATTGATCAACCGGATGGCTTCTGTGATATCGGGTACAAGGGAGAGAAAAATTTTAGGTGCAAGAAACTCTTCATAAAGCACCTTTTCGTCGTTGACTTCAACAATCTCCTCATGTAAGCCGCAAACGGATGAATTGCCCAAAACTTCAATTCCATTGGATTTTAAGGCCGATACGAGTTGATTGATTTTTTCTTGAATATTTGGCAAGTTTTCGTCGATCAATACTTTATCCAATGCGTTGCACACGCTAATTCGTTTTTTTCCATTGAGGATAATTCGGATGCCCATCTCAAAATTGCAGTTTTTATCCACATAGAGAAAATTGTTTCCACGTCCGCTAATGATGGTAGGAATGGTGGTATTTTCTTGGATAAAACGAATTAGATTTTCTCCGCCGCGAGGAATAATCAGATCCACATGATGCGTATTTTCTTTGATTAACCGCTGTGTTTCTTCGCGGGTTAAATGAAGATATTGAACATAATGAGTATCGATGTCGGTTTTATCCAATGCTTGCTGCCAAAGTTGCGTCAAGAAAGAATTGGTGTGATACGACTCTTTTCCGCCTTTCAACAGAATTCGGTTTCCTGCCTTGAAAGCCGTTGCTGCTGCTTCGATGGTCACGTCGGGGCGCGATTCATAGATAATGAGGATGGTCCCGAAAGGTACGGTCCGGTTTTCAATTTGCAGTCCGTCTTCTCGAGTGAAAGTATACAGAGTTTTCCCTTCGGGATCGTTCAAACTTGCTACTTGTGTTAGCGAGCGAATCATTCCATCGATCTTTTTCTCGTCCACTTTTAACCGGTCTTTCATTGCCTCGTCCATTTCGGGATAATCGGCCATGTCTCGAAGATTGGCTTCAATAATTTGTGCCCGGTTTTGTCGTAACAGATCAGCTAATGAAGTAAGTACTCTGTTTTTCTTTGAAGTTTGTAACATAAATACAATATAATGTTAATTTGTGCTGCAAAGGTAGCAATTTATTGCCAAAATAGGTGATAATCATACTAAATATAACCTGCCGATTGTGGCGAACTTTTGTTTTTTGATATGTGTTATAAACATACAATAAGTAGAGAAAAATAAGAAAAACTAATTTTATGGCTCATCCTACTCACCATAATGAAAGTGAAGAGAACATCCGGACGGCATTTTTTCTCAATCTGTGTTTTACCATAATCGAATTTGTCGGTGGATTTTTAACAAACAGTATGGCCATTCTTTCGGATGCCGTGCATGATTTGGGCGACAGCTTTTCGGTGGGGCTGTCGTGGTATTTTCAGCGATTGGCGAAAAAAGGTCGCGATGAGGAATACACCTATGGATACAAGCGGTTTTCGCTTCTTGGGGCAATCATTAATTCGCTTATTCTGGTTGTAGGAAGTGTCGTGATTCTGTTTAATGCTGTTCCACGCTTGTTTCATCCGGAACAACCCGATTCGGGAGGGATGTTGATTTTGGCAGTGCTGGGTGTTACAATTAACGGCGCGGCGGTGCTCAGGCTTAAGCGTGGATATTCTCTCAACGAACGGGTAATTTCGCTTCACTTGTTGGAAGATGTACTCGGTTGGGCTGCCATCCTTATTGGGGCTTTAGTGATGCATTTTGTAGATGTTCCGGTTCTCGATCCTGTTTTGTCGATCGCAATCACTCTTTATGTGTTGTTTCACGTATATAGTAATATCAAGGAGAGTTTGCATATTATTTTACAGGGAGCCCCTATCGACATAAAAATCGATGAAATCAAAAAAGAAATATTGTCGCTGGACAATGTGGACAGCGTGCACGATTTGCATATTTGGTCGGCAGACGGCGAATACAATGTGATGACGGTGCATGTGGTATTGAAACGTGCGTTGCCGATGAACGAATTACAACGGTTGAAAAATAAGATTCGCGAAAAAATGCAAGCAATGAAAGTGCAACATTCCACCATCGAGTTCGAAATTTCGGGTGAAAATTGCGAGATGGAGGAATGTTGCTGAAATCACATGGTTTATTTTTTGGGCTGATTGGTCATATAAAACACCAGAGATGCACCATCCATAATGTCTTTGTAACTGATGGTTTGCTTCTCGTAGGGTTTGCCGTTTAGCTCGATTTTTTCTACATACTTATTGTCCTCGGAAATATTTTTAGCTTCCATAGAAAATACTTTTCCGTTGCCGACATCGATTTTGGCTGCCGGAATTTGCGGAGCGCCAATCACGAATTCACCGCTTACCGGATTTACCGGATAAAATCCAAGCGATGAAAGGATATACCAAGCCGACATTTGTCCGCAATCGTCGTTACCGATCAATCCGTCGGGCAGATTCTTGTAAAAATCGGTACAAATTTGGCGAACCAGTTCCTGTGTTTTGTACGATTGACCTAAATAGGTATAAAGATAAGCAATATGATGGCTGGGTTCGTTGCCATGAGCATATTGTCCTATCAGTCCGGTTACGTCGGAAAGCGTATTTTTCGATTTTGCTGTGGTAAAAAACAACGAATCCAACCGTTCTGCAGCTTTCTTGTCATCGCCCATCAATGCCAGCAGTCCGGGAATATCCTGAAGCACATGCCAGGTATATTGTGCGGCATTTCCTTCGGTATAATCGCCACCCACACTCGAATCGCCGTGTGCCAATTCAAACGGGTCAAAAGGCGTGCGCCAGTTGCCTTTGCTGTCGCGACCCCGCATATAGTTTGTGGTGGTGTCAAACAGATTCTTGTAGTATTCGGCACGTTTTTGAAAATGTTTGGTATCTTTTTCCTTTCCGAGTTTTTCGGCCATTAAACCGGCACAATAATCATCGAATCCCGATTCCAGTGTACGCGAAACCGATTCCACTGTCACCAAATCGAAAGGATAATAACCGTATTTGTCATAAATCGTCCAGTCAGATTTCGGGTGATTCAGCATAAGCGATTTTTTTACTTCGTTATACGCACGTTCGGCATCAAATCCTTCGAATCCTTTCAAATAAGCATCAACAATCATCGGAACCGAGTGATTGGCAATCATGGTGTAGGTTTCTTGTCCCCATAATGCCCAGATGGGCAGATGCCACTGTTGTTCACTGTAATCGAGCATGGAATTGACAAAGTCGGGGATCAGCTCCGGACTGATGATGGTGTACAGCGGATAAGCTGCACGGAAAATATCCCACTGCGACCAGGTTGAATAATATTTCCCGCCCGACGATTGCGATACTTCTCTTCGGGGACCGATGTATTTCCCGTCCACGTCGGCAATGTTGTTGGGTTGAATAAACAAATGATACATTGCGGTATAGAAATTATTTTTTTGCGCATCCGTTCCCTCTATTTGAACACGGGAGAGGTATTTGTTCCATTCGCTTTTTGCATTTTGCCGAACGGCGTCAAAATCCCACCCCGGAACTTCGGCTTTCAAGTTTGCTTTTGCACCTTCCACACTAGCTGAAGACAAGGCGATCTTCATGTTGAGCGTCGTGTCGTTTTGCATATCGAAAGTGAGAATATAACGCGGAGCTTTTTCGCGCGGGTCGCGTTTGGGGAGTTCCTCTTTTGCGATGATAGGTTTGTCGAATTTGATTACGAAGTAATACACACGATCAACCCATTCTCTACGGCGAGTGTAACCCGAAATAGTTTTGTCGTTCTCGAATTTTACTTCATTTTCGAGCACATGAGTATGTATTTTGTCTTCTGTCCATACCAATCCGCTTTGAAAGTCGGCCAATACGTTGGCAGCTTTATCTTTGCCAAACGTATATTTATGAAAAGCCACGTGTGGAGCGGCAGTAATCTCTACATGCACGTCGTTGTCGGTCAATTTTACCGTATAATATCCCGGCGAAGCGTCCTCGCTTACCAAATCGTATTTGCTTCGCAGATCTTCGCGTTTATCTCCGGAAAAAGGTTGGATAAGCAAATCACCGAGATCAATACAGCCTGTGCCGTTTAATCGGGTTTGCGAAAAGCCGTTGATAAGCGAATCGCCATAGACGTATCCGGCGCAGTATTCCCATAAGAAGTTGCCGGTTTCGGGACCTGCCTGAATCATGCCCAGCGGATAAGTTGCTCCGGGAAAGGTGTGGCCGGTGTACGCTGTTCCGATAAACGGATCTACATACTGCGTATAATCGGTTTCTTCTGCGATCGACTGTTTCTTTTGTGTACAGCCCACCAGGATGGAGAGGAATAATAGAATAGATAAGGATGCTTTTTTCATATCATAAGAATTTTATGGATGTGCTTAATCATTTATTTTTTGTTCAGTTGTTTCAATACAGTTTACTTCCGTTTTTCAGCCGGTGGTTGGGGTTGATCCGAAATTCGCATGGAAGCCCACACCAGATAGCCGCACAAGAGGATATACATGCCCAAGCCCAACCATTGGGCACCGGCACTTTCGGCCCATGCATCGTTTCGTAGATCTGCTCCGGCAAATTTGATGGCTGCACTCACTACACCCATTAATGCTCCTCCGGCAATAAATCCCGATGCCAGCAAGGTGCCTTTTTCTTTTCGTGCTGTATTGAGTGCTTGATTTTTGCTGCGTGAAGAAACATACCAGCTGATGAAGCCACCGATCAGCAAGGGGATATTCAGTTCGAAAGGGATAAACATACCTAAGGCAAATGCCAGTGCCGGTATCTTAAATATTGTCAGAACAATGGCAATTAATGCACCGATGCCGTAAAGAATCCACGGGGCCCCTGTTCCCGACATCAACGGATCGATAACGGCCGCCATTGCGTTTGCCTGCGGAGCAACCAGTGCTCCTTCGCCGGTAAAACCATAGGTTTTATTTAAAATCATGATTACTCCTCCCACAGTGGCAGCCGATACCAATGTGCCGAGAAACTTCCAGGTTTCCTGCTTCTTGGGTGTGGAACCGATCCAGTAACCGATTTTTAAATCGGTAATGAAACCGCCGGCCATAGACAATGCTGTACAAACCACACCCCCAATAACCATTGCTGCTACCATTCCCGATGTGCCTTTCAGTCCCACGGCTACAAGAATAACCGAAGCCAGAATCAGCGTCATCAGGGTCATGCCCGATACAGGATTGGTGCCAACTATCGCAATTGCATTTGCAGCAACAGTGGTGAACAGGAAAGCGATGATGGCAACAACAAGAATGGCTATGACGGCATGAAGCAGGTTGTGCACAACGCCGAAATAAAAGAAAGCAAAAGTAGTAATCAATGCAATAATTGTCCCTATTGAAATGATTTTCATCGGGATGTCGAGGTCGGTACGTTTTACCTTTTCGTCTGTTTTTATGCCTTTTCCTTTTATTTCGTTGGCAGCAAGTCC
The DNA here is from genome assembly GCA_964444915.1 of uncultured Dysgonomonadaceae bacterium. GTDB lineage: Bacteria > Bacteroidota > Bacteroidia > Bacteroidales > Dysgonomonadaceae > Anaerorudis. The sequence goes on along the minus strand of CAYUIY010000025.1, from coordinate 13,026 downwards.
TACCGCTTCCTTAATGATGCCCCATGAATTGATGATACCGATGATGCCGGCCATCGCGATGCCGCCGATACCGATGTGACGCGCAAATGTCGAAAAGATTTCTTCCGGGGGAAGAGCTGCAATAGATCCTGCAAAAGCGGGGTTCAATGTGGTTGCCAGGGCGTCGCTCGCCAACGGAAGAAGCGGCACAATTACAAACCATACCAGCGCCGAACCGATGGTAATGATGGCGGCGTATTTTAATCCGACGATGTATCCCAATCCCAATACGGCAGCACCGACATTGAGTTTGAACACTACTTTTGCACGTTCGGCAAGAGCGGCACCGGCAGTGGTAACCCGTGAGGTAAAAACTTCGGCCCATCCGCCGAAAGTAGAAACAATGAAATCGTAAATGCCACCAATCAGTCCGGCCATTATCAGTGGTTTTGCCTGGTTTCCGCCTTTTTCTCCCGACACCAGTACTTGTGTGGTAGCTGTGGCTTCGGGAAACGGATATTTGCCGTGCATGTCGGATACAAAATATTTTCGAAAAGGAATCAGAAAAAGGATGCCGAGTATGCCTCCCAGCAAGGAACTCATGAATACCTGCATGAAATTGACCGAGATTTCAGGATATTTTACCTGCAGAATATAAAGTGCAGGGAGGGTAAAAATGGCGCCGGCAACAATTACGCCCGAACTGGCACCAATGGATTGGATAATCACATTTTCACCCAATGCATTTTTTCGTTTTGATGCACTCGATAGTCCCACAGCAATAATAGCAATGGGAATGGCAGCTTCAAATACTTGTCCTACTTTCAATCCCAAATAGGCTGCAGCAGCCGAAAAAAGAATAGCCATCAATACACCCAGCGACACGGAACGGGCATTTACTTCGGGATAGACTTTGTCCGGCGAGAGTAGCGGTTCATACGTTTCGCCCGGTTTTAATTCGCGCATGGCGTTCTCCGGTAATCCTGTAATTTTTTCTTCTTCAAATTCCATTTTTTATGTTATTAAATAATTGATCTATAAAGAAAAACAAGTGAATCTTTTTTCTTTGCTTTATTTTTGTGGTGTAAAATTCAATGGCGAAAATACAAAATATTATTAAAATCTTCGAATGATTCACTATTTTATATGGAAAACTTCTTATTTTTTCTAGAAAATAAATACCTTTGTTTTGGTGAATTATATACACCTGAAGGTTATTCAGTTACTTATTAAGCATTTTTCTTTTAGTCGTTAAAAAGTCCGATTGAGGGATTGTAATTAAAAATAAATATCAATTCAGTAGTATGGTTTTCGATTTAGAAATGATCCGAAAAGTCTATTCGGGTCTTCCTCACAAAATACAGCAAGTTAGAAGCGAGTTAAAACGTCCGTTGACACTTACAGAGAAGATTTTGTTTTCGCATCTGGCAGACGATATGCCGATAAAAGATTATAAAAGAGGTGTCGATTATGTTTATTTTTCACCCGATCGGGTGGCAATGCAGGATGCCACAGCACAAATGGCACTCTTGCAGCTGATGAATTCCGGTCGCGAAAGGGTTGCTGTGCCTTCAACGGTACATTGCGATCACCTGATTCAAGCATATAAAAATGCCGAGGAAGATTTGCAGGCGGCAAAAATAACCAACAAAGAGGTATATGATTTTTTACGTGCTGTTTCTAATAAATATGGAATAGGATTTTGGGAACCCGGAGCCGGCATCATTCATCAGGTTGTATTCGAAAATTATGCTTTTCCCGGAGGAATGATGGTGGGAACCGATTCGCACACACCCACAGCAGGTGGATTGGGAATGGTTGCTATTGGCGTGGGTGGTGCCGATGCGGTTGACGTGATGGCCGGCCTGCCATGGGAATTAAGGATGCCCAAGCTTATCGGCGTGAAACTCACCGGCAGATTGTCGGGTTGGGTTGCTCCAAAAGATGTGATCTTGAAATTGGCCGGCATGTTGACAGTTAAAGGGGCTACGAATGCGGTTATCGAATATTTCGGCGAAGGAGCCGAAACGCTGTCTGCCACCGGAAGAGGAAGCATTTGCAATATGGGTGCCGAAGTGGGGGCAACCACGTCTATTTTTCCCTTCGACGAAAAAACGGCAATCTATCTCGAGGCCACCGGTCGCAAGGAGGTTGCCGATGAAGCGCGCTGCATAAGCGAATATTTGCGTCCCGATCCGGAAGTGATGGAAAATCCGTCGGTTTATTACGATCAGGTAATCGAAATCAATCTTTCCGAATTAGAACCGTATATTAACGGCCCTTTTACGCCCGACGCTGCTCATCCTGTGTCGGAATTTGCCGAAGTAGTAAAAAAGAATCGCTACCCGAAAAAAGTCGAAGCCGGGTTGATTGGTTCGTGTACCAATTCATCCTACGAAGATTTATCGCGCGCTGCATCTGTTGTTCGCGATGCACGAAAGAAAGGGCTGAAAGTAAAAGCGCAGTTCATTATTAATCCGGGTTCGGAACAGGTACGCTACACGGCCGAGCGAGATGGTATCTTGCGTGAATTTGAAGAAGCCGGAGCCATAATCATGGCCAATGCGTGTGGCCCATGTATCGGCCAGTGGAAACGATCGGAAGAAAAAACCGAGCGACCCAATTCCATCGTTACGTCGTTTAATCGTAATTTTGCCAAACGTAACGACGGCAATCCCAATACCCATGCTTTTGTGGCTTCGCCCGAGCTGGTGGCTGCTCTTACCATTGCAGGCGACCTTTGTTTTAATCCGCTTACCGACACACTTGAAAACGAGCAGGGTGAGCAGGTGAAACTTGCTGAACCCACCGGTTACGAAATTCCTCCTCACGGATTCGAAGTGAAAAATTTGGGGTATGTAGCTCCTTCGCCCGATGCCGGCAGTGTGGAAATACATATTGATCCCCGGTCTCAACGTTTGCAAAAACTCGAACCTTTCCCGGCATGGGATGGGGAAGATTTCATCGATTTGCCGCTACTCATTAAAATAAAAGGGAAATGTACTACAGACCACATTTCGATGGCAGGCCCCTGGCTCCGTTTCCGGGGTCATCTCGACAACATTTCCGACAATTTGTTTATCGGTGCGGTAAATGCTTTTAATAATCGAACCAATTCCGTTCTCGATCCCGAAACATTGGAATATGTGCCGGTACCGGTATTGGCACGCAAATTCAAAGCGAAAGGCATCGGGTCGGTGGTGGTTGCCGAAGAAAATTACGGCGAAGGTTCAAGCCGTGAACATGCGGCTATGGAGCCTCGTCATTTGAATGTAAAGGCCATTATTGTCAAGTCATTTGCCCGTATTCACGAAACCAATCTCAAAAAACAAGGGGTACTGGCACTGACATTTGTCGATAAGGAAGATTACGATAAGGTGCAGGAAAGGGATAAAATAAGTATTCTCGGATTAAAGGAATTTGCACCGGGGAAAAATCTCACGGTTCAACTCCTTCATCCCGATGGCACCAAAGATGTATTTGAAGTGGCACATTCCTATAATGCTCAGCAAATCGAGTGGTTTAAAGCGGGAAGTGCACTGAATGCAAGATAACAAGATAACTGATGGAAAAGAAATGAACATCGAAGATAGAATTAATTTTATAGAAGACAAATATTTAATATATAGACTGTCGGAATCCATCAAAAAAACAACCGACATCGATAAAGATTTGTTCGCCAAAATGAACGTCAAGCGCGGATTGCGCAATGAAGACGGATCGGGTGTTTTGGTTGGCCTTACCCGTATTGGCGATGTGGTTGGCTACGAGAAACAACCGGACGGTACGCTTAAACCGATTCCGGGTAAATTGTATTATCGAGGAATGGATGTAGAGAACTTGGTGCATGGTTTTCAGCAAGAAAATCGTACGGGATTCGAAGAAACGGCATACCTGATTCTTTCCGGAGTGCTTCCCAACAGAATAGAGTTGGAAACTTTTCGTGAAATCATCATGAAAACCATGCCGTTGGAGCATAAAGCTACCATGAATATTCTTTCCTTGAAAGGAAAAAACATCATGAATATTCTGGCACGAAGTGTGCTCGAATTATATACTTACGACGAAAACCCCGACGATATTTCTCCCGACAATCTCATTCGTCAATCTGTCAATCTGATAGCAAAATTTCCAACTATCATTGCCTATGCTTACCAGGTATTAAGGCACGATCAGTTGGCTCGTTCTATGCATATTCGTCATCCCTACGAAGATCGGTCGGTAGCAGAAAATTTTCTTTTCATGGTGAAAGGGAAAGATGCTTATACCGATTTGGAGGTGAAAACACTCGATCTGGCGTTGGTTCTTCATGCCGAGCACGGTGGGGGAAACAACTCTACCTTTTCGGTTCGTGTGGTGAGCTCTACCGAAACCGATACGTATTCGGCTATTGCGGCCGGTATCGGTTCATTGAAAGGTTCGTTACACGGAGGAGCCAATATCAAAGTGAAAGGGATGCTCGACGATATGAAGAAGAACATCAAAGACTGGAAAGATGCCGACGAAATTGATGCTTATCTGTTGAAAATTTTGAATAAGGAAGCGTATGATCACAACGGATTGATTTACGGTATTGGGCATGCGGTATATACCATTAGCGATCCGCGTACGCAATTACTCAAAGAAATGGCCGGGCAGTTAGCCAAAGAAAAGCATCGCGAAGATGAATTCGAATTTATGAAACTCATCGAAGAGCGAGCCATAGAAATATTTATGAATTATAGGGGGGCACACGCAAAGAGTACCAAGCGAGTGTGTGCTAATGTGGATTTTTATTCGGGATTTGTGTATGATGCCATCGGATTGCCGAAAGAGGTTTTCACTCCCTTATTTGCTATGGCACGCATTGTGGGTTGGAGTGCACATCGCATTGAAGAATTGAATTTCAGCAGCAAACGCATTATTCGTCCTGCTTATAAAAATGTGCGCGAAATACAACCTTACATTCCGATAGACGAGCGATAAATACGATTTTTTTTAATAGTAGACCAATTTATAAAGAATGAAGAAAATTAAAGTAGAAAATCCTGTAGTAGAAATGGATGGCGACGAGATGGCTCGGATCATCTGGTCGTTCATCAAACAACAACTTATTTTGCCTTATCTCGATCTGAATATCAAATATTTTGATCTTAGCATTCGGAATCGCGATGCAACCGATGATCGGGTAACGATAGAGGCAGCCGAAGCGATTAAGAAATACAATGTGGGTATCAAGTGTGCCACCATCACTCCCGATGAAGCGCGTGTAAAAGAGTTCGGATTAAAAAAGATGTGGAAATCGCCCAACGGAACCATCCGGAATATCGTAGGGGGAACGGTGTTTCGCGAGCCCATCATCTGTTCCAATATCCCGCGTTATGTACCGGGATGGACAAAGCCTATCGTGATTGGGCGTCATGCGTTTGGCGATCAATATAAAGCTACCGATAAGGTGATTAAGGGAAAAGGCACACTGAGTATGACGTTTACGTCAGACAACGGCGAAACGCAAACCTGGGAAGTGTATCGTTTCAATGGCGACGGTGTGGCAATGACGATGTACAATACCGACGAGTCGATCTACGGGTTTGCACGTTCTTCGTTTCAAATGGCACTGAACAAAAAATATCCGTTATATCTTTCCACTAAAAACACCATTCTCAAAGCGTATGACGGACGATTCAAAGATATTTTTCAAGAAGTGTACGAAAAAGAATTCAAAACCGAGTTCGAGAAAGCGGGAATAACCTACGAGCACCGCTTGATTGACGATATGGTGGCTTCGTCGCTTAAATGGAACGGCGGGTTTGTGTGGGCATGTAAGAATTACGATGGCGATGTGCAGTCGGATGCCGTAGCTCAAGGTTTTGGTTCGCTGGGCATGATGTCTTCCGTGTTGATAACACCCGACGGAAAAATGGTGGAAGCAGAGGCCGCTCACGGCACGGTAACCCGTCATTACCGTTTATATCAGCAGGGAAAAGAAACTTCAACCAATCCCATTGCCTCTATTTTTGCATGGACGCGCGGGTTGGCTCATCGGGGGAAACTCGATAACAATCCGGCATTGATCGATTTTTGCGGAAAACTGGAACAGGTTTGCATCGAAACCGTCGAAAGCGGAAAAATGACCAAGGATCTTGCTATGCTGGTTTACGGCAACGAGTTGACCCGTGACAACTATCTGAATACCGAGGAATTTTTGAATACGCTGAAAATTAACCTCGAAAAGAAATTGGAATGATTTCACACAGGGTCGTTAAACGATTTAAAAAGCCGCTTCTTAAAAAAGAAACGGCTTTTTGTGTCTTTTGCCCCATCACATTGTGATACACCTCTTTTGTGCTTTATGCCTCAAATGGGTTCAATTGGTCTGTATGAATTCTTCTTTCGACGAATTCCGAATCAGAAGCCGAAGTCTTCTATAATGATTTCTTCCGGCTTTTCTTCTTTTATCTCGATTCGGTTGTGGGCTTCCTGCCCTTCTACGTAAATGGCCTTATAAGGAATAGCCGGGCAAATCGATTCGCATCCGCCGCAACCTACGCAAATAGAGGGGTCGATTTGCGGAATGGTGAGTGCGCCTTTGTAGGGCACCATACTCACTGCTTGCGTGGGACAATGTTCGGAACAAGCGCCGCAACTCGTTTCATCGCAATAAACAATGCAGTTTTCGAGGATGAAATGCACTTGCCCCATCTGCGTATGATGTTTTTCTTCTACGGTTAACGGCGTGAGTGCACCGGTAGGGCATACGTCGCCGCAAACCGTGCAATCGTAATTGCAGAAGCCGTGATCGAAATACAAATGCGGCTGCATCATCCCGCCTAAACCGTACTCCAGAAATGCCGGTTTTATGACGTGTGAGGGGCATTTGCTTACGCACAGATGACAGGATATGCATTTTTCTCGCAAGTGATTGAAATCGATTGCACCCGGCGGAGCGATGGGCGTTTGCCGTTTGGGCTCTTGTTTGGCACGCAGCTTGCCCGCGGTTTCTTGAGCAATCAGATTACCGGCGGCAATGGCGGATAACAGCGTTGCCGAAAGAAACCGCCTTTTGGATGTGTCGACCGATTTAGCGGGTTTGTCGTACGAATAAGCCGGCACAGGATCAACCATTCTTTTTCTGCGTGGGAGAATGGGCGCATACTTTATGGCATCGCGATTGCAGCTTTCTATGCAGTTGAAACAGGTGACGCAGCGACTGTAATCTACTTTTTTGTTTTTGGCATCCAAACACGATGCTTTGCATTTCATTGAGCACAAACCGCACGAATTGCATTTGTCGTCTTCAAATTGTATTTTGAAAAGCGAGAATTTGCTCAGCAAGCCGAGAACGGTTCCCGCCGGACAAAGGGTGTTGCAATAGGTTCGGCCGTTGCGCCACGCCAGAAGGCCGATTCCCGGCAAGGTGATCAGTGCTACAATCGTGGAAAACAGCCCCAATCCGTATATCGCAACTTTATAGAAGGTATAGTTACCGAAGGAGGTAAATAGAGCCTCGAGCAAATTGTTTCCTGCCAGATAGGCCGGGCGGAAAAGATGGGTAACCATTCTTCCGTAAGCTCCGTAAGGATCGAGCAAGCCGAGCAGGAAAGTAAATCCGAAAAGAAAAGCAACGACGACAACACCCAGTACGCTCCAACGGAGCACGTTTTTGGCTTTGCTGTACGTGTATCGTTTCTTTTTTGTGAATTTTTTCGACAGCCATGCCACCACATCCTGATAAATTCCCATCGGACAAACCGAGGAACAATAGATCCGGCCGAATATCAGCGTGAGCATCACCAATGCAACGATGATGCCCACATTGAGCGCCAATAATGCAGGGATAAATTGTATCTCGGCCAAGAAGCTGAGATGCTGAGGCAGAAATCCCCTGAAATCGAGAAAATAAAACGTAATCAGCGAAACCAACAGGATGGATACGGTAACCCGGATTTTTTTCAGCATCATCTCCTTTATTTATATCTTAATTCTTCTGATATTCAGTTTGTCGAGATCCATCGTTCCCAGCCCCAGTGCTTGTGCATTGACAATATGTTTGACGCTTTCAACCGGTATTTTGCGTACCTGATTAAAGAAATTGGCGGCAGCCGTGTCAACGGCTACAATATCTTGCGATACGAAAAGACCCTTGGCGAGTACCACATCCGATGGCGATTTTCCCCTCGGGCCGTTGGTCTTCATTATTCGGTAGGCATCTACCACATTCAGCACAGGGCGTTTTTCGTATGTGCAAATATCGGCTATGCATTGCTGTAAGTCGTGCGCATGGAAATATCCTCTATCCCACACAATTCCCATATAATTTTTCATGGAAATGGTGAGTTGTGCTCCGCCGTGATTTTTTAGGCAGGGAACGTTGATCCATTTGTCGCTGTCCACAATGGCTTCGTGAATTTTTGCCGACTTCAGGTTTTTCCCTTTCGGAACGGAAACTTCCTTGTAATACGATTCCTGATGGGCAGGCACCACTTTTGCCCCTGCAGCCTTGGCTGCTGCTTCGATGCCGCTGTTGGTATAGCATTTACGCCACTCGTCGCACGGGTGATCAAAAACGATCACTTCTTTTGCTCCTGCATCGAAGCATTGTTTGATGATTTCGGCCACGAGTTTGGGATTGGTATCGGCTCCCATTTCGGGAGGTTGATCCCAACCGATATTCGGTTTCACGCATACTTTGTCGCCTCTGTTTATGAAGTTTTTCATTCCTCCCATTTCGGTGATGGCTTGGCGGAACATCACTTCCGGTTCGCCCCCCATTACAGCCACTAAATCGTATTTGGCAGTTGCTTGAGTTGTTTGGAACGATTGGGTGAGAACGCTCATCGCATCGACTTCCTTAAGAGTTGTCAAGCTTGCACCGCTCAGTGCTATCGTTTTTAGAAAATTTCGTCTATCCATAGTTGTGTCGATTATTGATAAAAAGGTTTACGGATAAAGGGGTATTTTTTATTTAAAAATGCAGTCGGATACCTCCGAATACCGTTGTTCCGGGCATGGGGTATCCTGCCATGATTTCGTAGGATTGTCCGAGCAAATTTTCACCTCTCAAAAAGAGTGTTGATTCTTTTAATACCTGATAACCGATACGGGCATTCCACAAGGTGAAACTTTCTTTTACCGGTTGGGGCGACGTTTGCGTGTATAGATTTCCGATGTATTAGATTCCCGAGCCAACACTCCATCGGTTTTTGGTGTAATTTCCGCTGATGTAGAGCTTATGTTCGGGTGCCGTACGTATTTTGTACGTCATATCCAGTAAACTGTAATTGGCCGAGAATCGCAGATGGCTTGTTGCCTGATAACTTGCGGCGATTTCCATTCCTTTATTTTCGATTTTTCCGGTATTTACATTCCGCGGTTTCCCGTCTACCATTTCAAGCTGTATCAGGTTGTCTCCCTTGATGTAATACATGTTCAATTCCAGATTGATTTTGTTGTTCATCAGGGCCTGCAAAACCGATATTTCGTAATTGATCAGTCGTTCGGGTTTGAGATCGGGGTTCTGCGGCGGAAACATATACATTTCACGTATAGTGGGATTTCGGTATCCTTTGCTGACAACGGCTTTCAACACGGTGGTAGCCGAAGCCGTGTAATTTACGCCTGCTTGTGGAATCCATTCCCAACCGTTTATCTCGTGATGGTCCCATCGTATGCCGCCGTTGAGTGTCAGTTTGTTGTTTAAAACACGTTGCTGAACATTCACATAACCGGCAAAGGTGTTTAGTAGGGTATCTGCCAATAGTTCATCGGGGGTCTCGTCAAGATATCGGTTCCATGCTTTTCCTCCCGATTGTTTGTAATCGAAACCTGCTGTGGTTGTGTTGCCCGGGAAGAAAACATACGATTGAGCTGCCGTGAATCCCAGCATGCGATCGTTTGAGCGAAACCGATATGTTTTTGGCCGCATTCCCTCGGTATAGCCATCGTTGATGGTGTGTGAGCCGAAATTATAGAAAAATTTCAAAGTACCCGCTGTGCGATCGTATTCATTTTCAACAACCAGCGAAGTCATTCCTCTTGTAATATCGGCATCGTTGTCGTTGATGGGCGAAGAAACCGTTCCCGGATTCGATGTTTTGGTGTTCGAGATATTCAGATCGAGAAATGACGACCAATTCGATGAAAGGTCATACCCTGCTTTCCCATATCCGTTCAGTTGCTCGGCACCCATGTTTTTGCGATGTCCGTCGGAACGATTGTACCCAATGATTCCGTTAGCGTGAAATCGGTTCTTTTTCCATCCGCTCGACAGTTCGGTCGAAAACGTTTGGTAACTTCCGTATTGGGTTTGCAAGGAATGATGCCAACCTTCTGTCCGTTGTTTTTTGGTGATGATGTTGATTACGCCTCCCATTGCATTGGAACCGTAGAGCACCGAAGCAGGCCCGCGCACTACTTCCACCCGTTCGGTCATCATCGATTGGTAGCTGTCGGCAAGCGGATGCCCCATCAATCCCATATATTGCGGATTTCCGTCAATCAGAATCAACACACCCGTTGTGGGCGCTCCGCCGATCCCCCTGATGTTCATGTTTCCCGCCGCTCCTTTGGCCACGCCATACCCCATCACCCCCCGTTGCGAGATAAAAAGTCCGGGAACTTCTTCGGTAAGCAAGGGCAGCAGCGAAGGCTGCAGCCGGTTTTCGATTTCCGCTGCCGATACCACGGAAACGCTCATGGGAACGTTTCGCAGGTTTACCTTGGTCATGGTTGCCGTTACAACAACTTCCTCCAAATGGATGGTATCGTTTACACTTCCTTCATCGGCAAAAAGGGGAACGTTTATCAACAGACTGATCGATAAGGATAGGAGTAATTTTTTTATAGCAGCCATGGAAATCTGAAACAGGGTTCGTCGTATAGTGAATAATCGGCCTTGCCGTTTACGGCAAAGGTTTTTATTTGCTCGGCATCATGTAAAAGATCGATGGCGAATTGTACAGTCGCCCCTGTTTTGATGCGATCTTCCACCAAAAGAATTCTCTTGCCTTGGTACTCGAAATCGATAGGCGAAACAAGTTTCGGACGATCGTATTTCGGCTTTTGGTCGGGATCGCGGAGGTTGATTTTCAACAGTTGAATATCGATATTCAATCGTTGATTGAGGATAGCGGACGGAATGATTCCTCCGTTGGCTATGGCAACAATCATATCAAACGTTTCGTGAAATGCAATCTCGCGAAACCGCTGCAATATTTCTTCCAATGATTTTTCTTTCTGCATGCTGCAAAGTTATGCTTTGGCTTTGGCCAACGCTTTTAATACAGCATAGCCGCCGAAGAGCTGAATGAGCATGCCCGGAACACCCATCCTGAAATCCTGCACGGCAACGAAAAAGCTCCCCGTCACAGCCCATTCTATTCCTGTACCGATAACCTGATAAGCAAGAATGGCCAACAGGATTCCCGCGAGCGATATTTTGCCGAAATGTTTTGCTGCCAGGGCGGCTGCAATGGCCAGGATAACCGACTTTGTTATGATTGCCGGGAGCATGGCTGCGGCAGGCATGCCGAAAAGCAAACTGTTGGCCAGCGGCGATAAAACGGCGGTAAGCAATCCTACATGAATACCGTATTTATACGCGGCGATTAAGGTAAAGAAATAAATGGGAAGGAAAATCAATCCTCCGTTGGGAATAAGGTGTGCCAATTGCGGAAAAAGCAAATTTCCCAATATGAAAAGCCCCGCAAACAGATAGGTTTTTATGTTGCTGAGTTTAAGCGAATAAAGATTCGTTGTTTTCATAGGAATACGTTTTTATAGGATTTATATTATTTTTCGATTTTCACTTATGACGACAAACAAAGCTATAAATATTCCGCAATATTCATGCATAATAGGTCGTTATTTTTATTTAATATACGATCCTCCGCAATAAATCCTATTATTGCGTCATCACCTCAATAATAATTGCCATCTTCCCCAATGAAATTTATAAGCTATCCCCGAAATCTTCTTTAAATTTTGCAATGAGCTTTTCAGGCCAATCGTTCACAGGCTCCAGGCCACCCATAAAGAAGCGAAGAACAGGTGGTTCGTATACAAAGCGCAATCCACCAATCAGCTCCCGGTTTTCATGCAGCCAAGTCATCCGGTCTACCACATATTTTATTTGTGAAAGCGTAAATACACGTCTTGGAACAGCCAACCGCACCAGCTCCATATCGGCAAGTGTTTCGTTGCCATCCTCGTCTCGCTGGTTCGAGAGCGTACCCCTTTCCATTCCCCTTATTCCCGAAATCAGGTATAGTGCAGCAGCAAGCGCACCGGCGGGATATTCGTTCTGCGGAATATGTTTGCATATCTCCATCGCATTAACGTGTGCGCCCAATACGCCTGCGGGTTTAACCATAGGCACACCTTGTTCATCGAGGGATTTAACAAGATAGGCAATGAAATCGGGGCTTTGACAAATCACCGTTTCGTCGAGGGTTTCATACAACCCCACGGCCATGGCTTCAATCTCGCGTACAGAAATTCCCCCGTAGGTTAGAAATCCCTCGAAAAGAGGTATAAGTGCTTCCAGTTCCTGGTAAATCTCACGCTCGTTTGTACATATTCCTCCACCTCGAGAAGAGCTTAACTTACGGGCAGAAAAGTAAACGATATCTGCCAAATCCGTCATTAATTTAATAATTTCCCCGAGAGAATAATCTTTAAATTCCTCTTCACGAAGATGTACCAGATAGGCATTTTCACCCAACAAACTCGCATCAAGAACAACCCGGATATTGTATTTATCCGCAATAGCCCTTACCTCTCTTAAGTTTTGGATGGAGAAGGGCTGGCCTCCAATCAGATTGGTAGAAGCCTCCATGCGAATGAACGGGATATTTTCGGCTCCATGTGCTTTTATGGTCTCCTCCAGCTTCTCTATATTCATATTTCCCTTAAAAGGATGGTCTGAATCTACTTTGTAGCCCTCGTTGTACAACAATTCGGCAACCTTTCCCCCGTGTTGAGTAATGTGAGCCATGGTGGTTGTAAAATGGTAGTTCATCGGGATAAGGCTTCCCTCGCGAACGTATGCATGGCAGAGAATATTCTCGG